>CALWOS010000207.1 GCA_944383185.1 uncultured Oscillospiraceae bacterium | reverse complement strand
GTGCCGTCCTCCTGCATCTTCTTGAGCTGGGCCAGACGGTCAATCCGGGTGCGCATGGTCTTGAAGTTGGTGAGCATGCCGCCCAGCCAGCGGGCGTTCACATAGAACTGGCCCACGCGCTCGGCCTCTTCCTTCACGGCGTCCTGGGCCTGCTTCTTGGTGCCCACGAACAGCACGCTCTGGCCGTTCTCCGCCAGGGAGCGCACGAAGGCATAGGCCTCCTCCAGCTTCTTGACGGTCTTCTGCAGGTCAATGATGTAGATGCCGTTGCGCTCCATATAGATATACTCGGCCATCTTGGGGTTCCACCGGCGGGTCTGGTGCCCGAAGTGGACGCCGGCTTCCAGGAGCTGCTTCATAGATACGACTGCCATGTGTTGTGTTTCCTCCTAAACTTATTTGTTGTTACCTCCGCGAGGGCGTGAAACCCCGCGCTGCCCAGCACCTTTTTTGCAGATGCCACACGGCCGCGAGTGTCCCCCACGTGCGGAATGCCCTGGTATTATAGCAAAGCTATCCAAAAATTGCAAGGGCTTTTCCAAAATAATTCCCCGCCTTTTTTGCCGAAAAGACGGAGAAATCCGCGTTTCAGTCCGCCGGGCAGCCCTCCAGGAGCTCCGCCACGGTTTTCCCCAGGAGGGGATGCCGCTTCCAGGGGGCCAGCTCCGCCAGGGGGCGCAGCACGAAGCTGCGGAGATGGAGCTCCTTGTGGGGGATCTGGAGCGCCGGGGCATCCAGCACCAGATCGTCATAAAAGAGGATGTCCAGGTCCAAGGTCCGGGGCCCCCAGCGCACCAGGCGCTCCCGCCCCGCCGCCCCTTCGATGGCGTGGAGCTTTTGGAGCAGCTCCTCCGGGGTGAGCAGGGTGCGCAGCTCCAGGGCGCCGTTGAGGAAGTCGTCCTGCTCCACGCCCCCGTAGGGAGCGGTCACCAGGTAGGAGGAGACCTTCGTCACCCGGCAGTCCGGGTCCTCCCCCAGCATACGGACCCCCAGGTCCAGGTAGGCCTTCTTGTCCCCCAGGTTGGAGCCCAGGGCTACATAGGCCGTGTGCCAGCCCCGGCAGACGGAGACGGACACCGTCTCCAAAGGGAGCCCCACGGGGGCCCAGGGCTTTTCCACCTCCAGCTCCACCCGCTCCAGCAGGGGGTATTCCAGCAGCAGGGCCCGGGCCAGCTCCTCCGCCACCCGCTCCAGGAGCTTCCAGGTGTGCTCCCGGACAAAGCGGGTGATGCACTGGCTCACCTCCCCGTAGTTCAGGGAGTCCTCCAGGGCGTCGCTCTTGCCCGCCCGCCGGGTATCGAGGTACAGCGCGGCGGTGAAGCGGAATTTCTGGCCCAGGGCGTTTTCCTCCGGGTAGACCCCGTGTTTGGCGAAAACCTCCAGGCCGCGGATGGTGATCTTGTCCATTGCCGGTCCTCCCTAATGGGCCAGGATCGCCTCGGTCATGGCGATGGCCCGCCTGTTTTCCTCCACGTCGTGGACCCGCACGAAGGCGCAGCCCTTCAGCACCGCCAGGACCGTGGTGGCCAGGGTCCCCTCCAGGCGCTCCGCCGCCGGCAGGTCCAGGGCCAGGCCGATGACGGACTTCCGGGAGGCCCCCAGGAGCACCGGGTAGCCCAGGGCGCCCAGGTCTTCCAGGTGATGCAGGCAGCGGAGGTTCATCTCATAGGTCTTGCCGAAGCCGATGCCCGGGTCCAGGAGGATCTGGTCCTCCCCGATCCCGGCCCGGCGGGCGATGGCCGCGCTCTCCGCCAGGAATTGCGCCACCTCCCCCATCAGGTCCCGGTACGCCGCCTCGCTCTTGTTGTGCATCAGGCAGCAGGCCGCGCCGTACCGGGCGGTGAGCGCCGGCAGCTTTTCGTCCCGCCGGAAGCCCCAGATGTCGTTGATGAGATCCGCCCCCGCCTGAAGCGCCGCCTCCGCCACGGCGCTTTTGTAGGTGTCCACGGACACGGGCACGTCCAGCCACTCCTTGATGGCCCGGATCACCGGGGCCGTCCGGCCGATCTCCTCCCCATCGGAGATGGGGGTGTGGCCCGGGCGGGTGGACTCCCCGCCCACGTCGATGACGTCCGCACCCTGGCGGCACATCTCCTCCGCCCGGAAGAGGGCGGCGTCCAGGCCGGTATAGCTCCCCCCGTCGGAGAAGGAGTCCGGCGTCACGTTCAAGATCCCCATGATATGGGTGTGGTGCCGGGTGTCCAGCACGCGGTTCCCGATTCTCATAGCTGTGGCCTCCTAATAGCCGACGGTCTTGTTCCGCTTTTCCTTCGGCCAGTTGCACGCCGCAGCCGCAGGGCAGTCCCAGCAGCGGCGGGAGGCCTTGTCCGCCCGGTAGAGGTAGGCGGAAAGGGCGTCGTCCTCCGTCCCCGGGGCCTCCCGGTGGGCGGCGATGGCCCGCTGCACCCGGCCTGTCTCCTCCGGGGAGAAGCCGCAGCTTTCCAAAATCTCCCCGGCCAGGGCCGCCCCGGCGATGTGGTGGGGCGTGCCGGCGCTGCACTGGGCGTAGCGCCCGATGTCGTGGAGCAGGGCCGCGGCATAGATGAGCTCCCGGGACAGCGCCGCGCCGTCCTCCAGGGCGTAAATATACATCAGCCGGGCCACGTCCAGAAGGTGGGCCATGTCGTGCCCGCAGAATTCCCGCTCCCGCTCCGCCGCCCAAAGGAGGGCGTACTGCTCCCGGAAGCGGGGATGGGCCGCGATAGCGGCGATGCGCTCCCCTGCCATGGTCCGCGTCCTTACTGCCGCACCATCTGCAGGACCATCTGCTGCAGGGCCAGGTCCTGGGCAAAGGCGCCCCGGACGATGGTGGTGGCCGTGGCGCTGCCCGGCTTCTGGACGCCCCGCATACTCATGCACAGGTGCTCCGCCTCCACTATGACCATGACCCCCTTGGGATGGAGATACTGCTCCAGGGCGTCTGCGATCTGGGCGGTCATATTCTCCTGGATCTGGGCGCGCCGGGCAAAGACCTCCACCGTCCGGGACAGCTTGCTCAGCCCCGCCACGGTGCCGTCCGGGATATAGGCCACGTGGGCCTTGCCGAAGAAGGGCAGGAGGTGGTGCTCGCACACGGAGTAAAAGTGGATGTCCTTTTCCAGGACGATGTGGTTGTTGGTGGCGGTGAACTGCTTGGACAGGTGGACCGCCGGGTCCTCCTCCATGCCGCCGAAGATCTGCTCGCACATCCGGGCGATCCGGTCCGGGGTCTCCAGGAGCCCCTCCCGCTCCACATCCTCGCCGATGCCCTCCAGGATGAGGCGCACGCCCGCTTTGATCTTTTCCTGATCCATCATAGCGTTTTCTCTCCTTGGGAAAATTCGGGACGAAAAAAAACACCCCGCCGTGACAAGGGGAGTCTGTCAATGCGCCCGGGGCCCAAAGGACGGCCGGGACTCTCCCATTCACACGCGAGATGTCTTTCCCATTCATCTGTTGTATGTTGCAACGGGTGCGGATCCCACATCGCAAGACAAGCTTTTCGTTTCCGCGTCAACTCCCCATCCGCGGAACACTTGACGCGCAGGACCCTATTTTGCATGAACTACACCATAGTATAGCACAGGGGCTTGGCGGATGCAATATCCCTTTTTTTCTTTTTCTTTCCTGTCCGTTCCTAGCCCTGGCGCTGCCGCCGGTGTCCCCGGCCGCAGCGGGGCGGCTCCTTCTCCACCAGAATGATGTCCTCCCCCATCCGGGTGATGCACGACCAGGGGAGGCAGTAGTCCTCCTCCCGGCCCAGGAGCCCGAAAAACCGCGCCTGTCCCGGCACGATCAGGGAGAGGATCTTCCCCGTGCACGCATCCAGCTCCGCGTCGCATACATAGCCCAGGCGCTGCCCTGTGCTGACGCAAATCACTTCCTTGTAGCGCAGTTCCGAAAAACGCATGGCCTCCCCCTCCTGATTCCGCCCCTTTCTTTCATGATACGCGTCCGGGCGGCGGCGTATGCCCATGGACTTTTTCGGAAAACTATGCTATGGTATTTTTATCAAACGCATCTGCCCCAGGCGGAAAGGAGCCCTCTGTGGAAGCCAAGCTGGATCTCTCGAAAACCTATGCCGTCGCCCTGGAGGGCGGCGGGGCCAAGGGCGCCTATCAGGTGGGCGTGTGGCAGGCCATGGAGGAGGCGGGCGTGCGCTTCAACGCTGTCTCCGGCACCTCTGTGGGCGCCCTCAACGGGGCGTTTATGGCCATGGGCCGCCTGGAGGAAGCCAAGGCCATCTGGGAAAACATCCGCTTTTCCCAGGTGATAGAGGGGGATGACGCGCTGCTGCGCAGCCTCTTTGACGGCAGTTTTTCCTTTGAAAACCTGGGGGAAATGGCCGCCTATGTCCTGGACACCGTCCGGGACGGAGGGCTGGATGTATCCCCCTTGCGGACGCTGATCCAGACTTCCGTGGACGAGGACGCCCTGCGCGCTTCCCCGGTGGCGCTGTATATCATGACCTATTCCCTTTCCGACCACAAGGAGCTGGACATCGACGTCAAAACTCTCCCCCCAGGAAAGATTTGGGAAATGCTCCTGGCCAGCGCCTACTTCCCCGCCTTCAAGAACGAGCCCTTTTCCGGAGGTAAGCGTTTCACCGACGGCGGCGTCCAGGACCGGGTACCCATCCACAGCCTCATCTCCCGGGGTTATCGGGACATCCTGGTACTGCGGATCTTCGGCTTCGGCGTGGAGCGCCGGGTAAAGGTCCCCAAAGGCGTGCGCCTGACCACCATCGCCCCCCGGGAGGATTTGGGGAGCGTATTGCGCTTTGACGCCAGCCACACCCGGCGCATCATGCGCCTGGGCTATTTCGACGGCCAGCGGGCCATATACGGCCTGACCGGGGAAAAATATTATGTTAACCGAACAATGACGGAGGAGGAGGCCTATCAGGCCCTCCTTTCCCTCCGGGCGCCGGGGGAGAGCCTGCGGCAGTTCCACGAAAAATCCCTCCGGCAGCTGGCCCGGCGGCGGCGCCAGAGGGAGGGGGATTATTATGCCCTGTTCCTGGCCCAGCTGGAGCACGCGGCCCAGGCCAAGGGTGTGGAGGTATTCCAGATCTACGGGGACCGGGAGCTTTTGGAGCTGGCGGGCCTGGCGGCGGACTAGCCCGCCGCCAGGCTGCGCTTGATCTGGGAGATGGCGTTTTTTTCCAGGCGGCTCACCTGGGCCTGGGAGATGCCCACCTCGGCGGCCACCTCCATCTGGGTCCGGCCGTGGAAAAAACGCAGGGCCAGGATCCGCTTCTCCCGATCCGTGAGCTGCTCCAGGGCCTCGCCCAGGGCCAGCTGCTCCAGCCAGCTCTCGTCGGTGTTCCGGGTGTCCCGGACTTGGTCCATGACGCACAGGCTCTCGCCCCCGTCGGTGTAGATGGGCTCATAGAGGCTCACCGGGTCGCACACGGCGTCCAGGGCAAAAACCACTTCCTGCCGGGGCAGCTCCAGAGCCTCCGCCAGTTCCTCCGCCGTAGGTTCCCGGCCCTTTTCGGCGGTGAGGCGTTCCCGGGCCTGGAGGGCCCGGTATGCCGTGTCCCGGATGCTCCGGGGCACCCGCAGGGGACTTCGGTCCCGGAGATAACGGCGCACCTCCCCGCTGATCAGCGGGACGCCGTAGGTGCTGAAATATACCCCGTGGGCGGGATCGAAGTTATCAATGGCCTTGATGAGGCCGATGCAGCCCACCTGAAACAAGTCGTCCATATTCTCCCCCCGGCCGGCAAAGCGCTGAATCACCGAGAGAACCAGGCGCAAATTCCCGGAGATCAGCTTCTCCCGGGCGTCCCGGTCCCCGGCCCGGGCCTGCTCCAGGAGGCGCTTGGTCTCCTCGGGCTTGAGGGTGGGGAGTTTCGCCGTATTGACACCGCAGATCTCGACCTTGCCCCGCATGGAAAAACCACCTTCGTACCAAAGTACAGGCTAGTATTTCCCTCCAACCGCACTTTGATACATTTCGAAAAGGAGCGTATCTGCCCATGAAAGTGGCCATACTGCAGACTCCCGTGTCTCCGGACAAGGGAGAAAACCTCCGGGTGGCGGCCCTGGCGGTGCGCCGGGCGGCGGAAGCCGGGGCGGTGCTGGCGGTACTGCCGGAGATGTTCTGCTGTCCTTACGACACGGCGCTTTTCCAGGCGTATGCGGAGGACCGGGGCGGGGAAGCTTACGCCGCCCTCTCCCTCATGGCCCGGAAAAACCGCCTGACCCTGGTGGGCGGCTCCCTGCCGGAGCGGGACGGGGAGCGGCTGTACAACACCGCCTTCGTCTTCGCCCCAGACGGCACGGAGATCGCCCGGCACCGGAAGGCCCACCTTTTCGACATCGCCGTCACCGGCGGACAGCAGTTCCAGGAATCTGCCGTGTTCTCCCCCGGGGCTGAAGCCACGGTGTTCGACTGCCAGGGCCGGCGTTTCGGCTTAGGTGTCTGCTTTGACATCCGCTTCCCGGAGCTGAGCCGCCGGATGGTCCATCTGGGGGCGGAGGCCCTGGTCTTTCCCGCGGCTTTCAACATGACCACCGGCCCCCTCCACTGGAAGCTGGCCTTCCGCTCCCGGGCCGTGGACAACCAGGTGTACACCCTGGGCGCCGCCCCCGCC
>CALWOS010000206.1 GCA_944383185.1 uncultured Oscillospiraceae bacterium | reverse complement strand
ATCCGCCGCGTCCATGGCGATGTCGGTCCCAGCCCCGATGGCAATGCCAATGTCCGCCCGGGTAAGGGCCGGGGCGTCGTTGATGCCGTCCCCCACCATGGCCACCTTCCGGCCCTGGGACTGGAGGGTACGGATGTGGGCCTCCTTCTCCGTGGGCAGCACCTGGGCCACCACCTCCGGGATGTCCAGCTCCCGGCGGATGGCCTCGGCGGTGAGGGGGTTGTCTCCGGTGAGCATGACCACATGGAGCCCCATCTCCCGGAAGCGGGCCACGGCGGAGCGGCTGGTCTCCCGGATTGTGTCCGCCACGGCAATGATGCCGGTGACGGCCCCGTCCGCCGCAAAGAGCAGGGGCGTCTTCCCCTCCCCGGCCAGGCGCTCCAGCTCCTGCAGGGCCGACGCGGGGATGGGCACGCCGTTCTCTTCCAGAAAGGCGCGGTTCCCGGCCAGGCAGGGCCTTCCCCCCACCTTGGCGCTGACGCCCCGGCCCGCCCGGGCGTCAAAGCCCGCCGTCTCCGGCAGGGCAAGGCCGCGCTCCTTGGCGCACTCCGCCACCGCCTGGGCCAGGGGGTGCTCGCTGCCCTGCTCCAGGGCCGCGGCCTCCGCCAGGAATGCGTCCTCCGCCTTTCCCGGCTCCAGGACCCGGATGTCCGTCACGCCGGGCTTCCCGGCGGTGATGGTGCCGGTCTTGTCCAGGACGACGGTGTCGATGTTGTGGAGGTTTTCCAAGCTCTCCGCGGACTTGATGAGGATGCCCAGCTCCGCGGCCTTCCCGGTGCCCACCATGATGGCCACGGGGGTGGCAAGGCCCAGGGCGCAGGGGCAGGAGATCACCAGCACGGCGATGGCGTTGCTCAAAGCGAAGGGGAAGCTCTCCCCCACCAGGAGCCACACCACGGCGGTGAGGAGGGCGATGGCGATGACCACCGGCACGAACACACCGCTGACCTTATCCGCCAGCCGGGCGATGGGGGCCTTGGAGCTGCCCGCCTCGTCCACCAGGCGGATGATCTGGGAGAGGGTGGTGTCCTCCCCCACCCGGGAGGCCCGGAAGCGGAAGCTGCCGTTTTTGTTCAGCGTGGCGGAGATCACCGTGTCCCCGACGCGCTTTTCCACGGGGATGCTCTCCCCGGTGATGGCCGCCTGGTCCACAAAGCCGAAGCCCTCCGTCACCACCCCGTCCACAGGAATGGCCTCCCCGGGGCGAATCACCACGATATCCCCGGCGGTGAGCTGCTCCGCGGGAACGACCCGCTCTACGCCGTCCCGGAGGACTGTGGCCGTCTTGGGGGCCAGATCCACCAGTTTGCCCAGGGCGTCGGAGGTCTTGGCCTTGGACCGGGCCTCCAGATACTTGCCCACGGTGACCAGGGTGAGGATCATGGCCGCGGATTCAAAATACAGCGCGTGGCCATAGCCCGCTGCGCCGGCAGCGTCCCCGTGGCCAAAGGCGTAGGCCATGCGGTACATGGCGTACAGCCCATACACCAGGGAGGCGCCGGAGCCGATGGCCACCAGGGAGTCCATATTGGGCGCCCGGTGTGCAAGGGCTTTGAAACCGTTGGTATAGAATTTCCGGTTCAGGAAAAGCACCGGTATGGTGAGCAGCAGCTGGGTCAGGGCAGAGACCATGGCGTTCTCTTCCCCCACCAGGAAGCCCGGCATAGGCAGATGCAGCATGTGCCCCATGGCCACATACATCAGCGGCACCAGCAGGCAAATGGATCGGACAAGTCGCCGGCGCATTTCCTCCTGGCCGTCTTCCGCCAGTTTTTTCCGTTCCATCCACTCCCGGCGAAATCCGGACTCCGCCGCCGGACCGGCACTCCCAGGCGCGGCTGCCGCGGGGTGGGCGCCATAACCGATGTGCTCCACCGCGGCTGTAATTTCCCCTTCCGTAAGGGCGCTGTCGTCATAGGTGACGGTCATCTGGTTGGCCAAGAGGCTCACATCTACCGCTTCCACGCCCGGCAGCTTGGAGACACAGCGCTCCACATTGGCCTGGCACGCGGCGCAGGTCATGCCGGTAACCGTATATTTTTCTGTTTTCACAGAAAAGGACCTCCTCTCATTTGAGCTTACGGATCAGCTCCAGGGCCTCGTCCACCACCTGGGTGTCTCCCCTTTGGACCCGCTCCACCACACAGGTGTGGAGATGATCGCTGAGCACCTGATGTCCAAAAGCCTGGAGCGCGCTTTGCACCGCGGCCACCTGCGTGAGAATATCGCCGCAATAGCGGTTGTCATCCAGCATCTTGCCGATGCCCCCGAGCTGCCCCATCATCCGTCGGAGCCGGTTTTGGAGCTGGCGCAGGGTCTCCGCATCCCGGGGCGTGTCCTTATGCCGGCAGCAGCTGCACGTCTCCGGGGCCTTGCAGACCTGATTTTCCATGTCCACACCTCCTGATATACCCCTATGGGGTATTTTCAAATCTTAGTATAATACCCCCACAGGGTATTTTCAAGTCTTTTTTTGCAATCTTCGAAATATTTTTTCCCACTGTCAAGTTGACCTAAAACAGAGGGCATGATATAATAAAAAAACTATAAAAGTTACAGTTTGGCAAGGAGGCCGCTGCACCATGCGCATTCAGGAATCTGCGGAGAATTATCTGGAAGCGATCTTGATGATTTACCAGCGCACAGGTCATGTGCGCTCCATTGACATTGCCAACGAGCTGTCTTTTTCCAAGCCCAGCGTCAGTGTGGCCATGAAAAACCTCCGCACCAACGGTTACATCACTATGGACCAGGACGGGTCTATCTCCCTTACGCCCAAGGGCATGGAGATCGCCCAGAAGGTTTATGAGCGCCACACCCTCATCAGCAGCTGGCTGGAACACCTGGGCGTTCCGCCGGAAATCGCCGCAGAAGACGCCTGCCGCATGGAGCATGTCATCAGCCAGGAGAGCTTCCAGGCGCTCAAAGCCCATGTCCGCAGCCAGAACGCTGTGGGGGAAGCAAAAAACTAAGCCGCCATATTGCGATGCAAAAGCGCCCGGAAGAAATTCCGGGCGCTTTGCCGTCCTCTGGATTTTCTCTCAATCGGCCAGGGCCGCGCCCAGGGCGGCGCAGGCGGCCTCGGCCTCCGCGTCCGGCGTCTCGCAGCAAATGACGCTCTCGCAGGCCAGCACGGCCCCGTCCTTGCGGCAGGCTTCCTCCCACAGGCGCATCCACTCGCCGTCACCCCAGCCATAGGAGCCGAACAGGGCAATGCGCTTGCCGGAGAGATGGCTCTCGCAGGCAAGGAACATGGGCTCAAACTCCGTATCCTCCAGCTGTTCGTTTCCCATGGAAGGGCAGCCGAACGCCACAGCATCAAACGTTCCCAGTTTCTCGGGCGTGAATTCCGCCGGTGTGAAAAGTTCCGCTTCCGCCCCGGCTTCCCGGGCGCCCTGGGCCACTTTTCCGGCCATGATCTCCGTGTTGCCGGTGCCGCTCCAAAATACCACTGCGATTTTGCTCATATTTGCTTCTCCTTTTCCAAAAAAATGGTTTATAACTGTTTTCTCCATATTAGGCTGCCACGGTGAGCTGCCGGAGGCTCCGTCCCTGCCGCCAGAGGCGGCAATATACCTCCCTGCACCGCTGGAATCGGGCAAACAGCCGCTGCGTCTCCTGGACATTGCAGTAGACCTTCCAGCAGCCGGCGCAGGCGCAATGCCGCCCGCCATTGCGGATGAAGCCCTCCACATCGCCGAGGGGATAACCCAGGAATACGCCGATCTCATGGGGAAACTCTTCCCCTTCCCCCAGGCGCCTGCGCAGTCTTTCCAGGGCGCCGTCCAGATCCAGTTCCGGGGCATAGCCATAGCGCTCCAAGAAGCGGCGCAGCTCCGGGACGGCCAGAAGCGCCTCCATCCCGGCCCGCCGGCAGAGATAGAGCAGCATGCGCCCTTCCCTCCGGCGCAAAACGGTGAGATACAGGCCGGAACCGGCAAACTCCTGAGCCAGTTTCTCCAGGCAGCGTTCCATCTCCCCGGCGGCATCCAGGGGCAGGCACACCATGCTGGCGGGCCGCAGCCCCGCCAGAACCGGCGCGCAATGCCAGATCAGACTGCGCTCCAGAGCCGCTTCCACGGCCGACCGTGGCGGGAGAGTTTGCAGGCGCTGTTCGTACATGGTCTTCCCTCCTTTGAGTTAGTAATAGCTAACTTTCGGTCAAGCATTTGCCGGAGCCGCAGCTCCGGCCTTTGATGCCCCGAAAGTTAGGCTATGCTAACTAACGTCAGTTTACACGAAACGCCTCCTCTGGTCAAGTGTTTTTTTACGGAACTCGAATTTTTCTTTCCCGCCCCGGCGGCCGGGCGGCTTTTCTCCCGCCCACGCGCTCCATAAGATCGCCAGCGCGGGGCCGGCCAGTACCGGCCCCCACCCCCTTGCGGCGGCCAGAAGGCTCAGCCCTCCAAACGCCAGGCCACAGAATAGGGTACTCCAGCGGGCAAGGCAGGGCCGGCCCGTGAGACAGAGAAGCAGCCGTCCCCCGTCCAGGGGCAGCGCCGGTAGCAGATTAAAAGCCGTAAGCACCAAGCTGATCCCGGCGCTTAACAGGAGGAAGAGACTTCCCATCTGTCTCCCTGCCCAGGCGGCTGCCAGAGCGTACAGCGTTCCCGCCAAAGGCCCGGCCGCTAGGGCGGCACATTCCTCCCGCCTTGTAGGGGCGCCGGCATAGTCCAGCCGGAAACCCGTAAGATCCAAATGGAGGCAAGTAATGGGGCAGCGGCACATCCGCAGCGCCAGGGCGTGGCCAAGCTCATGGGCCGCCAGGGCGGGAAGCGCAGCGGAGAACAGGCCGCCTGTGTCCCAAAAGTAAAGCCAACCCCAGGCCAGGGCCGCGGCGGGCGTCACCTCCAGGCGCATCACGCTGCGCCCGCGGAGAGGTAGTACTCCGGGTTATAATAGATTTCTTCGTGCGTCAGTTCAAAATGGAGATGCGGCCCTGTAGCCAGGCCCGTCATGCCCACCTTTGCGATAACCTGCCCTTTCTCCACCCAGGTCCCCGCGGGAACCAGCAGCTCGCTGCAATGGGCATACAACGTGCGCCAACCGTCGGCATGGCCCACAATTGCGTAGAGCCCATAGCCCTCCGGATCCTCCCCGGTGGCCAGAACCGTACCCGCGGCAAAGCTGACGATGTCGCTTCCCTCCGCCGCGCCGATGTCTGTGCCGTAGTGGAAGCGCAGTTCCCCCAGGATGGGGTGCATCCGCCAGCCGAAGCCTTCCGGCGCGTTGCCCGTGCAGGGGGCGGTCCAGTCCAAGGTCAGCGGCAGATAGTCATAGGTGACGTTCACGGGCAGCGCCTGATCGGCATAGGCTTCCTGACTTTCTAAAAACGCGGCCACTGCCGCCGGGGTCTCCTCCTCCGGTCCCTGACCGCTGACGGGCTCGTCCACCAGCATGGGCGGCGGCGCTTCTTCCCCGCTTTCCTCCTCGCTGGGCAGCTCCGGGCGCTCCAGGCCCACAGCGCCATCCCAGTCCTTAGTTTTCCAGGCCGCGACAAGGATCTCCCCACTGGCGGGATAGGCCTCCCCCCAGCCCAGGCGTGCGGCGGCCCAAGATTCCGCCTGGGACAGCCTGTCCCCAAGATCCAAGAATGCTGTCCGATAGTCAAAGTCGGCGTCCACGGCGGGGCGCAGCACCTGGCGAATGTCCGCCGCCAGGGCCGGCGCCGCCATTTTGATCGCAGTCAGGAATATAAAAATCACAGCCGATACGACAAGTTTTCTCTGGGACACGGCCCTCACCTCCTTTTTCCAGACTATGTCCGAAATGGGTGAAGTATGTCCATGATGTTTCGATGCCTGCAGTCATCGAGGTCCCACCGTTCCGCACCCGGAGGCAGGGCGCCCCGTCAAAACAACCGGGAAAAAAGGACTACCGCCCGGCAGGCAATACAGCCCAGCGCCGTGGGCAGCGCCGCCGCCAGCGCCGCCCAGCGCCAGCGCCCGGTCTCCCGGCGTATGGTGAGCAGCGTGGTGGAGCAGGGCCAGTGCATGAGGGAAAAAAGCATGTAGCACAGCGCCGTCACCCAGGTCCACCCATTGTCCCGGAGAACGCTTGCGAGGGCCGAAATGCCCTGGACATCCGTGAGCGTACCTTGGGAGAGGTAGAGCATCAGCGCCAGTGGCAGCACGATCTCGTTGGCCGGCAGGCCCAGAAGAAAGGCAAGGAGAATTGTCCCGTCCAGACCCAAAAAGCGCCCCGCCGGATCCAGCAGTTCCGCCGCCCGGGCCAGCAGGCTCACCCCGCCGGGCTGGATGTTGGCCAGAAGCCAGATGGCGAGGCCCGCCGGGGCCGCCACCGCCGCGGCTCTGCCCAGGACAAATACTGTCCGGTCCAGAAGAGAGCGCAGCAACAACTTTCCCACCTGGGGGCGGCGGTAAGGCGGCAATTCCAGCACGAAGGCGGAAGGTACGCCCCGGAGAATCGTGCGGCTGAGAAGCCAGGTGGCGAAAAAGGTGGCCGCAATCCCCAGGGCGATGAGAGCCGTGAGCTCCGCCGCCGTGACCAGCGAGACCCAGCCGCCCGGCAGGTCCCAGGCAAAGAAAATGGCCAACAGGCTGATCAGAGCCGGGAAGCGCCCGTTGCAGGGCACCAGGCTGTTGGTGAGGATCGCCAGCAGTCGCTCTCGGGGGGAGTCAATGATCCGGCAACCCACCACCGCCGCGGCGTTGCAGCCGAAGCCCATGGACATGGTCAGGGCCTGCTTTCCGCAGGCGCGGCACCGCCGGAAGCAGCGATCCAGGTTATACGCCACCCGGGGGAGATAGCCTGCGTCTTCCAAAAACGTGAACAGGGGGAAAAAGATGGCCATGGGCGGCAGCATCACCGCCACAACCCAGACGAGGGTGTGAAACGCGCCGTCCGCCAGGGCCCCCCGGAGGAACTCCGGCATGCCCAGAGCCTCCAACCCCCGGGAAAAAAGCGCCTGAAGGCGCGATAGTACGCCGCTGAGCCAGTCGGAAACACCGTTGGCCCCGGCGATGGTGAGCCAGAAAATTCCCGCCAGAAGCGCCAGCATCACACCATAGCCCAGGCGGCGCCCTGTCAAGACACGATCCAGTTTCCTGTCACGGATATCCGGCGCCTTATCGGTGCATCGCACCGCAGAGCGGGCAATTTCCTCCGCCCGGCGCACGGGCGCTGCGGCAATCTCCTCTTCCAGCGCCAAGTCATCCCACCCCCGCTCCCGCAGCGCTTTCCGGGCTGTCTCCAGCGCCGCCGCGGCCTCTGCGGGACAGGCCATACTCCCTTCCAGGATTCGCAGTGACTTCCATCTCCTGGAGACCTGCCCGCCGCCGTCCTGGGGCAGCGCCCCGGCAAGCTGCTGTACCGCCTGCTCCACGGGGCCGGCCCGGCGTACGGGCGGAGGCGGCGGCAAACGCGGCGGGCCGAACGCCGTCACACGGTCCATGGCCCGGCGCAGCTGCTCCAGCCCGCCGCGTTCCCGGGCAACAGCGCCGACCACAGGCACACCCAGTTCCTTTGAAAGAAGTTCCAGATCCACCTCCACCCCCCGCTCCCGGGCCTCGTCCAGAAGGTTGACGCACACCAGGACGCGGGGAGTGAGTTCCGTCAGCTGCAGTACCAGATCCAGGTTCCGTTCCAGGGCCGTGGCATCGCACACAGCCACTACTGCCTCTGCGGTTCCAGAGCAGAGAAAGTCCCGGGCCGCCGCCTCTTCCGGCGAGCGGCTGGCCAGGGAATAGCAGCCAGGCAGGTCGGTCCCCGTGTATACCCCCCCGCCACTGGTAAAGTGACCCACAGCGCAGTCCACGGTCTTGCCCGGCCAGTTCCCCGTGTGCTGCCGCAGCCCTGTGAGCGCATTGAATACGGTGCTTTTCCCCACATTGGGATTGCCTGCCAAGGCAATGGAGATTTCCCCGCATCCCGCCGCCGTGCCGCCTTCCGGCGTGATGCGCACGGCCCAGGCGTCCTCCCGGCGTATGGCAAGCACCGTGCCGCGCACCCGGTATGCCTTGGGGTCACCCGCAGGGCTCTCCCCCACGCAGGCCACCTCAGTCCCGGGGATCAGCCCCAGATCTGTGAGCCGCCGGCGCATATCTCGATCCATATCCCGTTCCAGGCTGCGGACTCTGGCTCGCTCGCCGGGCCGGAGACTGCACAGCCGTAGTTCCTCCATATCGTTCCACTCCCCTTTATTCGGGAGATTGCGGCACCCCCGGCGGATGGGAAGCCTGGAGGTGCCGCTTCCCGTCTATCCTATTGCTAGGCGCCCCCGGCTGTGCATAGGGCTTTCCGCGTCAAGGCTTATGTGGCGGTTTCCTCCCCCGTCCAGACAGGGATAGGCCGGCCCGCAAAATCCGGGATATAGTCCCGTTCAGGGTGGTAGGCCATCTGGTAAGAGAGCAGCCAGTTTTCCAGGGCGCTGCCCGGTATGGCCTCCCGCGTCTTGGCGATGGCTTCGCGATAGCGCGTTTCCGCCTCCCCGGCGGAATCCAGGTGGAACAGCTCCGCCAGCGCTGCAAAGGACATCGGGCACCGGGCGGCCTCCATGCCGCAGTGCAGCAGCACAAGCTGTTCTTCCAGTGGACTGAGGTTTGCGTGCATCAGCTCCCGGAGATACCGGACGGCATACTTGTGATAGATGATGCCGGTGGGATTATAGTCGGACAGCGTCACAGCGTCACCCCCTCCCACTCCTCCAGGTGTTCCAGACGCAGCTGGTTTTCCGCGCACAGGCGTTCCGCGTCGGGATAGGCGTTCAGGGCGCAAATCACCAAAATACGGATCATCTTCCGGATATAGGCGTATACATGCTCATAGCCCATGCAGGCGCAGCGGTGGATGGAATAGAGGTAGGCCACCATTCCCGCGTCAAAGCAGGCGTCAAAGCGCTGGTCCTCCCGGCGCACGCCCATCTGATGGATCTGCCAGTAGATGCGCCGTTCCGCAAATGCCGCAAAGGGCCAGCGCTCCAGATATTCCGCCACTCGCTCCGGGCAGCGTTCCTGGATGCGCTGGATGCTGCGAAACGTATAATCCTCCAGGGTGCGCCTGCACACCTCGCCGCGGTTGCGCTGATACTGTTCCCGCCGCTGCTCCCGATGGGCCTCCCGGTAAGCCTGGTTCCGCAGGCGGATTTCCTCCCTGTGAGCGGCAATGTAGGCCCGCTTTTTTTCCCGCAGTTCTTCCCGGTGTTCCGCTTCATAGCGCCGGCGGTTTTCCCGAATGCGCGCCGCGTTACGCTCCCGGTAGCGCCGGCCCAATTCCTGAATCCGTTCCTGATTTTTTCGGCGGTATTCCCGCTGCACCTCCCGGCAATGTTCCCGGTTCTTTTCCCGATAGGCCCGAACCCGGGCGGCGTGGGCAGCCTTGTCCTGGGACTGGTAATACTCTCGCTGCTGACGCCGTATCTCCTCCCTGTGGGCCTGGTAATAGGCCCTGGCATAAGCCTGCTTCCGTTTTTTCCGTGCTGCGTCCATATGTTTTTCTTCCATACGCAACTTCCTTTCCTTTGAAATCGGGCACGCGCCCGTTTGAGGAAAGTATACCGTACCATGCTCCCGGTGCGGCCTGGAAAATGCATCGTTCCTTTTTGCCGCGGCACATCAAAGAATGTCGTGCAAATGTGGGCGCACAATTTCGCAGGCTTGCTCCATATAGTCCTATAGTCGCGTTGCGCTACGCGCCCTCTGTCTCCATCCCAGCGGGCAGGGAGACTTTTAGATGGGAAAACCGTAAAAACATGGGGAAAGCGAGGAGGAAAGACATGACCCGGTGCGGCAAAGCTGTGACATCCATGCTCCTGTGGACCTGGGGCGGGACGCTGTATTTCTTTTGCGAAGTGATCTATAAGACGGCCCGCGGCAGGCCGGAGAGCATCAGTTGGACCATGCTCCTGGTGGCCATCCTGCTGTGCGTCCCCCTGGAGCGCTGCGGCGCGGAACTCCCCTGGGAAATGCCCTTGGGGCTCCAAGCCATTGTGTGCGCCGGGGCCATCACGGCTACGGAATTGGCAGCGGGGCTGATCTTGAATGTGTGGCTGGGGCTGGGGGTGTGGGATTACTCCCATCTGCCTTTCAACCTCTGGGGCCAGATCTGCCTGCCCTTTTCCTGTCTTTGGGTGGGAGTCAGCCTGGCCGGCATTGTGGCATTTGACTTTTTGCGCTATTGGGTAGAGGGCGGCGAGAGGCCTCACTACATAATCTGACATCGTACAAATGTGCCGGCACAGAGAAAGAAACGCTCTGCGCCAAGCGGCGGCCATCATCAGCGAAGCGGCGGCGCACAAGCTCCGACGCTTTCGTCTGAAGGCGTCAGCATGTCCAGTGATAATCCTAAAGTGAGTTTGACGGACTGCCCCCCGAAGCTGCCGCACGCCGCTCCCTTTTCTGCTGTTTTCTATTGGATATTCACAACTTCCAAAATGAACAAAAGCTGGATTTTGTATTGTTATGTGCGGCTTTCCTATAGACTTTCCCGCAAGGGACTGCTATGATGGTGGAACAGGATGGAAAATCCGGTTCATTCCCGCGGCGCTTGCTTCCCGGATCCGGCGCCGCGCTTTGTAAGGCAGGTGGCAAATGTTTTGAAAGAAATGGATGTCTCCCGTATCCGCGACGCTGTGGCGCGGCTGTGCGTCTCGGCCAACCGCGCGCTCCCCTGGGATGTGTCATCCGCTTTGGCCGCGGCGCGGGATGTCGAGGACGGCCCGGTTGCCAGGGACATATTGGACACCATAGTGGAAAACGCCCGTATGGCAGACCCGGTCCCCATCTGCCAGGACACGGGAATGGCCTGTG
>CALWOS010000205.1 GCA_944383185.1 uncultured Oscillospiraceae bacterium | reverse complement strand
GTAGACAAGGACGGTATCCGTCCGCCTGTTGTTCTGGTACTCATAGGCCGGGGACATCTCCACCAACCACAGCTCATTCCCCAGGCTCTTAGGGTCAATGATAAGGTCCGTGATTTTCATAGCAATTCCCTCCGCAGTATTGTGGGCGGTAGCTGGCTTGCTCGCCACCCTGGTAAAAGGTCGCAAGTCCTTGTGTAGCCCTATCATGCAGCAGAAAATCCCCTGAAAATTTCACTGGTGAAATTCAGTCAAAAAATTTCCGCCGTCCCACTTGTTGCCTGGGACGGCGGTTTCCTGTTATTCTTCAAAATTGCTCCCCTATGAGGGAAGTCCCGTAAGCGTCAAATAAGGGCATAGGTATGCAGAAGAGAAATGTATGTTTTATCCACATATTTCGATTCACAAATCAAGATCAAGCAAAAGATTTTTCACTTTTCACTCGACAGGTAGCGTAGCGGCCAAAGACTTTTTTCGCAGGAGGGGTACACAAAATAAAACGCCGCTGTCTGCAATTTGCAGACAGCGGCGTTCATACATAAGGCGTTTTTTCTTTGCAATTGTCGTCAGTGTGAAATAAAACTTACGGCTGTACCTCCGGCAATTGCTTGCGCCCCAGTGGGTTCAGACGATTGCTTAGTACATGCCGCCCATGTCGGGGGCAGCGGGAGCCGGAGCCGGAGGCTCGGGGATATCGGCCACCAGAGACTCGGTGGTGAGGACCATGGAGGACACGGAGGCGGCGTTCTCAATGGCGCTGCGGCAGACCTTGGTGGGATCCAGGATACCCGTCTGGATCATATCGCAGTACTCCTCAGAGGCAGCGTTGAAACCATAGCTGGTATCGGTGCTGGCCTTGACCTTGTCCAGAATCACAGCGCCCTCCAGGCCGGCGTTGGCCGCGATCTGGCGGATGGGGGCTTCCAGAGCGTCGGCAACGATGGCCGCGCCGGTCTTCTCGTCGCCGGAGAGGGTGTTCACCAGCTCACGCACGGCCTTGGAGGCCAGGACATAAGCGGTGCCGCCGCCGGCCACAATACCCTCTTCCACCGCGGCGCGGGTGGCGTTCAGGGCGTCCTCGATGCGGAGCTTCTTCTCCTTCATCTCGGTCTCGGTGGCAGCGCCCACCTTGATGACGGCCACGCCGCCGCTGAGCTTGGCCAGGCGCTCCTGGAGCTTCTCCCGGTCATAGTCAGAGGTGGTGTTCTCGATGCCCACCTTGATCTGGCCGATACGGTCCTGAATGGCCTTGCTGTCGCCGGCGCCGTCCACGATGATGGTGTTCTCCTTGGTGACCTTCACCTGGCGGGCACGGCCCAGGGAATCCATCGTGGTGTCCTTCAGCTCCATACCCAGGTCGCTGGAAATGACCTGGCCGCCGGTGAGGATGGCGATATCCTGAAGCATCTCCTTGCGGCGGTCGCCGAAGCCGGGGGCCTTCACGCACACGCAGGTAAAGGTGCCGCGGAGCTTGTTGAGAATGATGGTGGCCAGGGCCTCGCCCTCCACATCCTCGGCGATGATGACCAGCTTCCGGCCGGCCTGGACAATCTGCTCCAGAACAGGCAGGATTTCCTGGATGTTGGAGATCTTCTTATCAGTAATGAGAATGTAAGCATCATCAATGACGGCTTCCATCTTCTCGTTGTCCGTGACCATGTAGGGGGTGATATAGCCGCGGTCAAACTGCATGCCTTCCACCACTTCGCTGTAGGTCTCGGCGGTCTTGGACTCTTCCACGGTGATGACGCCGTTCCGGGAAACCTTGTCCATCGCCTCGGCGATCAGGTTGCCAATGGTCTCGTCGCCGGAGGAAACGGCGCCGACCCGGGCGATATCCTGGGAACCGGACACGGGCTTGGAGTTGGTGCGGACGTTCTCCACAGCCGCTTCGGCAGCCTTCTGGATGCCGCGCTTCATGACCATGGGGTTGGCGCCGGCCGCCACGTTCTTCAAACCTTCGCGGATCATGGCCTGGGCCAGGACGGTGGCGGTGGTGGTGCCGTCGCCGGCGATGTCGTTGGTCTTGGTGCTGACCTCGCGGATGAGCTGGGCGCCCATGTTCTCAAAGGGGTCCTTCAGCTCGATTTCCTTGGCGATGGTCACGCCGTCATTGGTGATGAGGGGGGAGCCGAACTTCTTCCCCAGCACCACGTTGCGGCCCTTGGGGCCCAGGGTGATCTTGACGGTATCTGCCAGCTGGTTGACGCCGCGCTCCAGGGAGCGGCGGGCTTCCTCGCCGAAAACAATCTGCTTTGCCATAATCTAAAAATCCTCCTTTACTTACTCCACGATAGCCAGGATGTCGCCCTGCCGGACGATGCTGTATTCCTCGCCGTCCACCTTCACGTTGGTGCCGCTGTACTTGCCGGTGATGACCTGATCGCCCACCTTGACTTCCATCTTGACTTCCTTGCCGTCCACCACGCCGCCGGGGCCCACAGCCACAACCGCGTAAATCTCCGGCTTCTCCTGGGCGGAAGCAGTGAGGATGATGCCGCTCTTGGTTTTTTCCTCCGCGGCCACCTGCTTGAGCACAACTCTGTCAGCCAAAGGTTTCAGATTCATTGTATATGCCTCCTATAATTTTTTACGGTTTCAGGGGGTTAGCACTCTCTCTATCGGAGTGCTAACGCAATTATTATAATAGTCCAAGTATCCCCAATAATCAAGTAGAAAATTTGTAACTTTTTTGTGAATAAAAAATCACAGCTCACGAGAATTAGCATTTACCCTCTGATATCTAGTGAAAGCCGTGATTTTCTCTGATTTTCTCGTATTTGCTCCGGTACAAAACACTATTTTCCCAGTCCGGCGGGAAACAAGAAACGCAGCGCCCCCGGACATACGGTCATTTCCGCCCGGTTGCTCTCCAGGGCTTCCCCATCCAGATTGATCACAAAGGGCGCTTCCCCGGCTATGGTAACCGTCCGGGCGCGGACATGGCGGATGTACCGGGGGTAGCGGGCGTAGTTCCCCTTTGCGTACTCTCCCACCAGGCGCAGGAAAGTCAGCCGGCTCACGCCCCGGACCAAGAGCACATCCAGCAGCCCGTCATCCGGCCGGGCCTCCGGCACGGGGTTGAAACTGCCGCCGTACCAAGTGCCGTTGCAAACGCAGGCCAGGGCAAAGTCCCCAGTGCAGGGCGTTTCTCCATCCGTGGCGATGGTGAGGCGCTGGTTGATCCCCCGGATCAAGTTCACCACCACACTCACCAGATAGCCAGTGGCGCCCCCCACCAGGGGCAGGCTGCTGTACCGGTGGACCTGGGTGCCGATCCGGGCATCCACGCCCACGGAGCAGATGTTCACACTGTAGCGCCCGTTGCAGAAGATGAGGTCCAGGGGACGCACCTCCCCGTCCAGAAGGCGGCCGATCTGGGAAAAGAGGGCCTTGTCCGCGCCGAACTGCTTGATGAAGTCGTTCCCCGTACCACAGGGATACTGGGTCACCGCCACATGGGGCAGGCCCGCGGCGCCGTTGCAGCACTCGTTGAGGGTGCCGTCCCCGCCGCAGGCATAGACCCGCAGCTCCGTCCCGGCCCCGGCGGCCTCCGCCGCCGCGGCGCGGATTTTCTCCACGGCGTCCATGGGTCCCCGGGTCACATAGAAGGCATAATCCGTCTCACCCCGGGCATGCAGGGCCCCGGAGGCGGCGCCCATGATCTCCAGGCGCTGGTCCTTGCCGCCCGCCACAGGGTTGATGATGAACAGATGCTTCATGTTCCGCTTTTCGCTCCTGTCTCCTGAAGATGCCGGCTCACTTCGCCGGGAACTGATAGAGGGTGCAGGGGATCATTCCATTGTAGAGCTTGCGCTTTTTCGCCGCGCTGCGGCCGTAAAACCGTTCAAATTCCGGGTGGGAGGACAGAATCAGCGCCTGCCAGCGCTCTGCGCCGCCCATAGCCGCGCCGAAGTCCCGGTAGAGTTCCTCCGCCTCTTCCCGCTCCAGGAGGCGCTGGCCATAGGGGGGATTGGTCACCAGGCTGCCCCGGTCCGTGCGCCGGCCAAAGGCGCAGGCGTCCGCCACAGAGAAGGCAATGTCCCCCTCCACTCCCGCCCGGGCGGCGTTTTTCCGGGCCAGATCCACAGCCCGGGAGTCGATATCCGAGGCAAAAATGCGGTACTTCCCATGGAACTCCCTGTCCCGGGCCTCTGTCTCCGCTTCCCGCCAGATCTCCGGAGGCAGGCTTTTCCAGTGTCTGGCGGAAAAATCCCGCATGAGGCCGGGGGCCCGGTTCTTCGCTGTGAGGGCCGCCTCGATGGGGATGGTGCCGCTGCCGCAGAAGGGGTCGCAGAAGTCCTCCTTCCCCCGGAAGCGGGCCAGCTCCACCATGGCAGCGGCCAGGGTCTCCCGAAGCGGGGCCTCCAGGTGGGCGGGGCGGTAGCCCCGCTTGTGGAGCCCGGCACCGGAGGTGTCCAGAAAGAGGGCCGCCTCGTCCTTCAGGATGGAAAACTGGATCTGATAGAGCTCCCCTGTCTCCGGCAGGCGCTCCAGGCCGTATTTCTCCCCCAGGCGGGCGGCGACGGCTTTTTTGATGATCTTCTGGCAGTCGGGGACGGAGTGGAGGGCGCTTGTCAGGCTGTGTCCCTTCACGGGGAAGCGCCCGTCCCGGGGGATAAAGCGCTCCCAGGGCAGGGCGCGCACTCCCTGGAAAAGCGCCTCAAAGCTCTCCGCCGGGAAGCGCCCCAGCTCCAGGAGCACCCGCTCCCCACAGCGGAGGTTCATATTGGCCCGGGCCAGGTCCAGCACGCCGCCGGAAAAGCCCACCCGGCCGTTCTCCGCCTGTACCGCGTCCATACGCAGGCGGCGCAGTTCCTTGGCCGCCAGCCCCTCCAGCCCAAAGAGGCAGGGGACGGAAAACCGCAGCGTTTCCATCAGCATCCTCCTTCCGCTTCCGACAGGGGGCGGCAGCTCAGCAGCACCACCTGCCGGGTTTGGGCGAGTTCTTCCAGGAGTTTCAGGGCATAGCCCGTCCGCTCCGGGTCGAAGTTCACCAGGGCGTCGTCCAAAATCAGAGGGCAGGGCTCCCCGCCGTCCAGCGCCAGGGTGCACACCGCCAGACGCAGCGCCAGATACATCTGATCCAGGGCGCCGGTACTCAAAAACGCGTCCTCCCGGGGCGTAACCTCACCTTCCTGCAGCACCGTGCCCCGAAATTTCCGGTCCAGGCGCAGCGCGGTGTATCTGCCCCCGGTGAGGGCGGCAAAATACTCCCCCGCCAGACGGCTCAGCCGGGGAGAGAAACGGTTCTGCAGCTCTGTCCCCGCTTCCCGGAGGGTCTCAATGGCCAGGGAGAGGGCCTCAAACTGCTCCGTAAGCCGCCGGTGTTCTTCCAAAAGGGCCTGCCGCCGGCTGCCCAGGACCACAGGGTCCCCCAGGACCTCCTGCTGCCCCGTGCGCTGGGCCCGGGCCTCCCGGGCCGCGGCGATCTGTTCTTCCAGCCGGGCCAGTTCCCGGGTCATCCGGGCCGCCGGGCTGTCTCCCCCCTGGAAATCCAGGGAGCGGAGGAGCGCCGCGTCCTCCTGCCGCTGCTGCCGCTGCATGGCCTCCAGCGCCGCGGCGGTGCGGGCCTTCTCCCGGCGCCGGGCGGCGCATTCCGCCGTGGCGCGGGCATATTCCTCCACCGCAGCGGCGAGGGCCGTCGGGCTCTCCGCTCCATAGTCCTCCAGAATAGACCGGAGCTCTTGCGCCGCAGTCCGGGCGGCGGCGCATCTTTTCTGCCAAAGTACGGCCAGCGCGGCGCCGCACGCCGCAGCCGCCAGGGCCGGGACGGCCCAAAAAATTTGGTCCAGCGCCGCCCAGGCCACGGCGCACAACAGCGCCGCGGCCAGGCACAGCGCCCAGGGCAGGAGCGCGGGCTTTTCCGCCGCCGCAGCGGCCAGGGCGTCACACCGGTT
The DNA here is from genome assembly GCA_944383185.1 of uncultured Oscillospiraceae bacterium. Lineage (GTDB taxonomy): Bacteria > Bacillota > Clostridia > Oscillospirales > Oscillospiraceae > CALWOS01. The sequence continues at coordinate 4,518 of CALWOS010000205.1, read as the reverse complement.
CAGATCCTTCGCCGTCCGGGCGCGAAGCTCCTCCACGTCCCGGCCCGCGAAGGGGGATTCCGCCGCCCGGCGCTCGGCTTCCTCCAAGCGCGCCCCGGCGCGCAGATCCTCCTGTTCCGCCTGGCGCAGAAGACCTTTGTCCCGGGAAAGGCGCTGGAGGGCGGCCCGGCGCTCCTCGGCGCGGGCCTGCTCCAGCCGGGGCAGCAGCGCCTGCCGCCGGCGTTCCAGCTCCTCCAGCCGGGAGGCCTCTTCCCGGCTGTCCGCGCCGTTTTCCTCCAAAAGGGCGAGCTGCCGCTCCACCTGGCGCAGCTCCTCCTCACAGGCGGGGATGCTGCCTTTTTTATTATAGAGGCGCTTGCGCTGCCAGGCCCGGAGGCGCTCGTCCGCCTCCGTATAGGAGCAGCCCTCATCCTCTCCGGTGGAGACGATGGCGCCGATGCGTTTTTCCAGCTCCGGGCTCCCGCTGACGGCCAGGCTGCCCTGACCCGCGAACACGCTGCGCCGGAACAGCTCCCGGCCCACGCCGGTAAGGGTCTCCCCCGCATTGGCGCCCGTGAGGCCCGGCACCGGCTCCTCCGTGCCCGTGTACACCGCGGCAAACTCCCGCATGGGGGCGTTGGCCGTCCGGGTGCTCCGGCGGAGGGTGATGGCCTTGCCCTGCCAGAGGATGTCCATCTCGCCGGCCATGGGCGTGCCGGACCAGGGGGCGTAGCGCAGTTTGTCCGGCTTGACGCCCTGCTTTTCCCGGGCAGAGGTGTCGATGCCGTAGAGCATGGCCTGGATGAAAGCGCACCAGGTGCTCTTGCCGCTCTCGTTGGGGAGCGCGACGCATTGAAAGCCCTCCCGGAGGGTGAGCTCCCGGTTTTCCAGCACGCCGAAGTTCGCCCGCAGGCGCAGGATGGTCATGACAGTTCCTCCCCTCCCTCCAGGGCCTGGAGCCCCCAGCGCACGGCCTGGATGATCCGCTGCCGGACCGCCTCGTCCGTTTCTGATTCATAGGCCTGCCGCAGCCGTCCCAGGAACAGGCCGCGGAGGCTGTCCTCCCCGGCCTGGGCCCAGAGCTCCCGCCGGGGCCGGGTACGGTCCCGGACTTCCAGGGCGAAGCACCGCCCCTCCCCGGCCCGCTCCAGGGCGGCCAGGTCCGGCGCGGCGTCCCGCTCTCCTTTTATATATACCCGCCAGATGTCCTCCGGCGCGCCGCTGTCCAAAAGGGCGCACAAAGCCGCCGCCGGATCCTCCGCGGCGGTGAGGTCCAGCTCCTCCCGGTGATAACGCCGCCGGCCCAGCGGGTGAAACTCCAGGGCGCAACCCCCGGCGTCGTCCAGCGTGCCCAGGTAGACGCCCTTTTCCCCGCACTCGTCAAAGCCCCGCCCTTCCGGACAGCCCGGCCAGGCATAAAAGGTCCGCCCCTCCCGGCGCAGGCCGGAGGCGCTGTGGTTGTGGCCCAGGGCCAGGTAATGAAGGCCGCTGCCGGAGATGTCCTCCGGGGCAATGGGGTTATACGCACTCCGGAGGCTCACTTCCCCGTGGAGCACCATAATCTCCCGCCGGCCCGGCTGCCGGGGCGCGGAAAAGCCCCGGAGCAGCGCCCCGCTCTCCGGGCCATGGAAGGCGCAGCCCCAGACCCGGAGCCCCAGCTCCGGCACGTCCACCGCCTCCGGGGCCGGGGCGGTAAAAATATGTACCGTTTCCGGCAGGCGCAGCCGGGTATAGGGACTGCCGGGGCCGTACCAGTCGTGGTTCCCCGGGGCGAGGAACACCCGGGCCGGACAGGCGGAGAGGCTTTCTTCCAAGAGCGCCGCCGTCTCCCGGTAAGCCAGGGCGCTGTCCATCAGGTCCCCGGCCAGAAGCAGAAGCTGGGCCCCGGAGGCGCGGACCAGCTCCACAAGGCGGCGCAGCAGCTCCCGCTGTTCCTCTCGCCGCTGGGCGGCCCGGGCCTCGTCCAGCCCCTGAAAGGGGGAGTCCAGATGCAGGTCCGCCGCGTGTACAAAGGTGATGTTCATACGATCCGCAGTCCCTCCGCCTTCATGCAGCGCCCGGTCCCCGTATCGACGGTGAACAGGCAGCACTCCATCTTCTGGGCGCCCGTCCCCGGTTCATAGCGCCGGGGCGGGTCGCCCAGGAACTTGTTCACCGACTGCACCGGGTCGATCCCCAGCACGGAGTCGATGGGCCCGGCCATGCCCAGATCGGTGATGTAACCGGTACCCTGGGGCAGGACGCCTGCGTCCGAGGTCTGGACATGGGTGTGGGTACCCCAGACGGCGCTGACCCGCCCGTCCAGGAAAAAGCCCATAGCCCGTTTTTCGCTGGTGGCCTCTGCGTGGAAGTCCACCAGGATGCACTTTGTCTCCGCCGCAGCCTCCGCCGCCAGGGCGTCCGCCGCCACGAAGGGGTTATCCGTGTTGTTATCCAGAGTAAAACGGCCCAGGAGGTTGATCACCGCCACCTTGCCGAAGTCCGTGTCATAGATCCCCATACCCCGGCCCGGGCACTGGGGGGCATAGTTGGCCGGGCGGAGGATACGCGGCTTCTCCCGGAGATAGGGCTGCATCTCCCACCGGGTCCAGGTGTGGTTGCCCAGGGTGATCACGTCCGCCCCTGCAGCAAAGATCCGCTCCGCTTGCTTGGGGGTGACGCCCACCACGTTGGCGTTCTCCCCGTTGACCACGGTAAAGCGGATGTTCCGCGCCTTTTTCAGTTCCGGCAGCCGCCGGGCCAGGAAGTCCATGCCCCCCTGGCCGCACACATCCCCTACCGCGAGAATATTCACCAGCATCTCTCCGCGCCTCCCGTTCCGCCTTGGCATCCATAGACTCTTGTATCTTTGCCAATATGTTAGTATACCATGCCCCGCAGCCATTGACAATCGGATTTTCGCCACGTTCCAACAGCGAGGGGGCATTCTATACTTTGCAAGCTGTCGGTCTTTCTCGCAGACGGCAAAAGATTGTTATAAAAATCGAATAAATATTGCATAAAAAGCACTTGCATTTTCATTCAGAAAATGATAAAATTTCATCGTTTTCCAGGAATAAAACCACGTGGTATCCAAAGGGGCATCCCTTTGGATATTATCGTTTCACCCATTTGGCCTTTCGTCTTCCCGTTTGTCCCCCGCAGTTTCAAGGCATTCCCCCTCCCAGCTTGTACGGCAAATACGCTTTCCCATCGGGAGCGCGTTGCAATATAAGAGGAAAGGAAGCGTAAATCTTGAGCGGAAAAAACAAGAACACCCCCGAAACCAGCGAAATTGAGTATGCATTCGAATCCGTACCAAAAAACGCCCGAAAGAGCGCAGGGACGATCCTGGTGATCCTCACCGGTTACACCATCTCCCTGTCCAACTTCGTCACCGGCGCCACGGTGGGCTACAACATGCCCTTCATCGACGCCATCCTGGCCTGCGCGGTGGGTAACTTCCTGCTGATCATCGTGGCCACGCTCCTGGGCATCATCGCCGCCCGGACCGGCCTAACTACCTCTGTCCTGGCCCGGAAATCCATGGGCGGGCGGAGCTCGGCAATCTTATCTTTCCTGCTGGCCCTGTCCGCAGTGAACTGGATCGCCGTGAACGCGGACACCTTTGCCCGGCTGATCGACTCCACCTTCTCCTGGTGGCCCATCCCCATCGGCATCACCGCCATCATCGTCGTGGCCCTGTGGGCCCAGAGCGCCATCCGGGGCGTGAAGGGCCTGGAATTTGTCAGCTGGCTGGGCGTGCCCTGCGCCGTGCTGCTGACCATCGCCTGCGCCATCGCCATCGGCAAGGTCGCAGGTTATGAACAGGTCTTCCATTACATGCCCGCCGCCGAAGCCCAGATCACCTTTGCCGCCGGTTCCACTTCCTTTGCCGGCGCCTGGATTTTCGGCTGCATCGTCACCCCGGACGTCACCCGTTACGCCAAAAAGGATTCCCACGTGGCCGTCGGCGCCCCTGTCGCCGTCACCGTCGGCCTCTTCTGCCTGGAGGTCATCGGCATCATGACCGCCCAAGCCACCAACAAGAGCGATTTCGTCGGCGCCACCGCCGCCCTGGGCCTGGGCCTGCTGGTATTCTTCTGCGCCATCTTCTGCGTCTGGACCACCCAGGACAACAACATCTACAGCGCCGGCCTGGCCCTGCAGAACATCATGAAGGACACCCGGCTGGAGGGCAAGGTCAAGCACGCCTGGCTGGCTGCCGGCGTGGCCGCGGCCGCAGGCATCTTCGCCGCCGTGGGCGCCACGAACTTCCTCCTGCCTGTCACCCAGACCCTCTCCGTGCTGCTGCCCCCCATCCCGGGCATGATGGTGGCGGAGTACTTTATCGTCAAGCGCAGCAAGGAGGCAAAGAGCATCAACTGGGTCGCCATCCTCACCTGGGTCATCAGCACGGTGGTGGGCGAGATCGCCATCATCTACAACTTCCTGGTCCCCGCCATTGTGAGCATGGTGGTCAGCTTCATCCTCTATGCCCTGCTGAGCAAGGCGCTGGATGCCAAGCTCAACAAAGAAGTCTATTGATCCCGTTTTCCC
>CALWOS010000204.1 GCA_944383185.1 uncultured Oscillospiraceae bacterium | reverse complement strand
CGGATGTTCCAGGCCACGGCGTCCAGGTCTGTGACGGCGCGGCAGCGCGTTTTCCAACGGGCAGACACGGTTCCGTCCGCCTCCTTCTCGTCCAAAGTGCGGACCGGTATATTCGGAAATATACCGGCCCTTTGTGCGAAACGTCGGAACTGACTATAAGAGGAATTCGATCTTCATTAACCTTTGCTGAGGTTCTTTTCGATCTTCGCCATGAGCTCGGGATCGTCCTCCACGAACACATGGAAGTTGGGGTCCACCTTCCCGATGCCCATGTACCGGGCTTTGTAGTCATCCAGCAGCGTCCAGAACTTCTTGCGCAGCAACAGCAGCGCCACGGCGTTGATGAACAGCGGGAAGCCGGTGAAGATGCTGACGATGGTCCAGAAGAGGTCGGCGTTGGACCCGGAGTAGTACACCAGGCCGGCGTTGCCCAGCATGATGAGGGGGAAGGCCACGGTAAAGACCTTATGGGCGATCTTGACCGCGCGGGGCCACTTCTTCAGCAGATAGGTGAGGATGTTCTTATAGAAAATGAACCAAGTGGTGGAGGTGGTGAAGGCGAAGAGGATGGTCATCACGCCCAGGAAGTATTTGCCGAAGTCGCCGAAGGCCGTGGTGAAGGCCAGGGCGCCCAGAGGCGCGCCGCTCTGGCCAGAGGTCCAGGTGCCGGTGAGCATGATGGCAAGGCCGGAGCAGGTGCACACGATCAGGGTGTCGCAGAACACTTCCACCGCGCCCCACAGGCCCTGGCGCACCGGGTGCACGGTGTCGGCGGAGCCGTGGATCAGGGGGGAGGTACCGTTACCGGCCTCGTTGGAGTACACGGAACGGGACACGCCCTGGCGGATGGCCGTGGTCACCGCGGCGCCGGCAAAGCCGCCGGCAGCGGCGGTGCCGGTGAAGGCACCCTTGAAGATCTCGGCAAAGACCTGGGGAACGACGGTGATGTTCATGACCAAGATTACGACGGTACCCAGCAGGTAGAGGCCGCACATGATGGGGACGATCTTTTCCGCGATGCGCCCGATGGTGTTCTCGCCCCGGACAATCAGGTAGACGATGAAGAGCACATACAGCAGCACGCAGAGCATGAGGTTCCAGCCGAAGCTGGCGTTGAGGGTCTCGCCCACGGTGTAGGCGCCGCTGCCCTGGAGCACCATCAGGAACAGAGAGATGGCAAAGAGGATGGCCAGAGGTTTGCCGATCTTCAGGCCCATCTCGCCCTTGATGCCCCGCTCCATATAGTCCATGGCGGAGCCGGAGTACTTGCCGTCAGGCCCTTTGCGCCGGTAGTACAGGCCCAGGGAGGTCTCCGCCATTTTCACGATCATGCCGAAGAAGGCCCAGACCCACATCCAGAACAGGGCGCCGGGGCCGCCCACGGCGATGGAGGTGGCCACGCCGGAGATGTTGGCCATGCCCACACAGCCGCCCAGGGCAAGACAAAAGGCACGGAAAGGGGAGATCTTGCTGGGGTCGTCTTTGCTCGCCTTATCGTCCTTGGCCAGGACCGTGTTTTTCAGCGCGTGGCCGAAGTGGACAAAGGGGAAGAACTTGCCCCGGATCATGTAATACGCGCCCAGGACCATGACCGCCGCGATCAGGGGCATGCCCCAGACCCAGCCGTCCAGTTTATACAAAAAATCAATAAAGGCATCCATGGTTCTCTTTTCTCCTCTCTTTACTGCCGCAACATATTAGAACACTTGAAGGGCCTGATGGAAGTCTCGGATCAGGTCATCGGCGTCCTCCGTACCCACGGAAATGCGGATCATGCCGGGGGTGATCCCCATGGCCCGGCGGATATCATCCGGGACATTGGGGTGCGACGAGGTAACCGGGTGGCTCATGGAAGTGCGGATGCCGCCCAGGGTGGGGGCATAGCGGGCAAAGTGCAGCCGGTCCATAAACTGGCTGATTTTCTCCATATCGTCCTCCGGCAGGTAGATGCTCAGCATCGGGCAGCCCAGGCCGCCGGGGACAAGGCTCTGGCTCAGCTCCCGCTGGGGATGGCTCTCCAGGCTGGTGTGGTTCACGCCGGAAATGCAGGGCTCCTTTTCCAGGGCCCGGGCCAGCTTCGCGGCGGTCTCGATCTGCCGGGGCAGGCGCAAGGCCGCGGTGTGGAGGCCGCGGAGGATCAGCCAGGAGCTGAAGGGGTCTCCGGGTGTGCCCAGCAGCATGGAGATGTGATGGATCTTATCCACCAGCTCCGCGTCCCGCGCTGTAATGGAACCCCCTACGGCATCGCTGTGGCCGTTGAGGAATTTGGTCAGGCTGTTAATGACCACATCCGCCCCCAGGTCCAGGGGCTTGATGGCAAAGGGCGTCGTAAAGGTGTTGTCCACAACCAGCAGCGCCCCGGCGCTGTGGGCGATATCCGCCAGGGTGCGGATGTCCGCGATGCGCATGGTGGGGTTGCTGACCACTTCCGTGTAGATCATACGGGTCTTTTCCGTAACCGCCTGGCGTACTTCGTCCAGATCCTCGAAGGAGACGCTGGCCACCTCGATGCCCATGCGCTCCCGGATGACTTCGTCGATCACGTTGAAGGTCTCGCCGTAAATATAGCGGTTGCAGATGATCTGATCGCCGGGGCGGAGCAACGTGGTCAGCGTGGATGTGATGGCGCCCATGCCGGAGGAGAAGATGTCCGACTTGGCCCCGCCCTCCAGGAAGGAGACCACCTCCGCCAGAGCGTCCCGGTTGGGGTTGCGGGTGCGGATATAGGTATAGCCGTGCTCCGCGTATACGCGGTTGACGTCGTCCAGGTTGTCCATATTGAACGCCGTGGTGAGGAAGCAGGGAATGACTTCCGGCTTCAGGCTCATGCCCTCAATCCGGTCTCCCTTGTACAAATACTCGGTATCCCGGGAAAACGTCTCGGGATTGTTGCTGCTGTCGCGCACAATATCACCTCATCTTCCGGAGCGCACAAGCCGCCATATGCGCGGCGTGCCCCCTGTTGTGTCCTTTTGGCCGGCGCCGCCGTTTCCCGGCACCGCCCGCGGGAGCGTCTCTCCCGTTTCGAAAAAGCATGTCTTCGGCCGAAGCATCTTTCTGTATACATCGTAGCATTACAGGGCCGTCTAAAGTCAATTCCACGATATTTTGCACTTTCGCACAATTCTTTTGCAATATTTTGTGGGTTTCGCTTTAAAAACTCCTGGCAGGCTTATAGTGCACTACAGACTTTTTTCACAATCCCTTTACTCTGTCTTTTTCCAGCCATAGCGCATCCGGAGCAGGCGGCCTTTTATGAAGGAGCGATGCCGTCGGCAAGACGGCGCTGCGAGCTGCATGCGCCGCCCCGGAGAAAAAACTTCCGGGGAAAGGACAAGTCCTTTCCCCGGTCCGTTCAGTCATTCAGAAATTCCATCGCAAAGCCTACAAAGAAGGCCGTGCTCTGTTCCATACATTTTTCGTCAATGTCAAAGCGCGGGTTGTGGTGGGGATAAAAGGGCTCGTGCCTTGCGCCGACCTGGGCATAGAGGATGGGCGCCTTCTCCCCGTAGTAGGCAAAGTCGTCGCAGCCGCCGCTCCGGTCCACCGTGATCAGCGCCTCCGCCCCAAACAGCTGCGCCGCGACCTTCTCTGCCATGCGGGAGAGCTCCTTGTCGTTCACCACGGCGGGCAGGCCGGGCACGATCTCCACCTCCGCCGTGGCGCGGTACGCGGCGGCGGTGTTTGTGG
>CALWOS010000203.1 GCA_944383185.1 uncultured Oscillospiraceae bacterium | reverse complement strand
GACCCTTATGTACCTGGAAGCCGCCGTGTGGGCCGAGGGGCAGGAGGCCGCCGTCTGCGCCGAGGCCGCCGCCACCTTTTTCTGCACGCCCCTGCCCCCTGAGGGGGAACCGTGAGGCAAGCGCCTTTTGCCCCGGCTCCGGGGCAGATAGCCGGGAGGCGCGCGCCGCCCCCGGGGCCGGCGCTCTTGACAGTGCCGGGAAAAAATGATAGAGTGTCGGGGTAAAAAGCGTTTACAGAGGACGAGTACCCCGGCGCGGGCGCGAAGGGCAGAGAGGGAGCGGTTTTGGTGCGAGCTCCCCGGCTGCGGCGGCGGGAAGGCCCCTCTTTGAGCTGCGGGCCGGAAATGGCCCGCCGGGCGCCTCCGTTACCGGGCGGGAAAGACGGCGCCCTTTGGGGGCGCAATTCAGGTGGGACCGCGGATCGGGAAAAGATTCGCCCTGAGCGTTCGGCTCAGGGCGCTTTTTTATATTGTTGCGGTTTTTATTCCAGCGTGATTATGATTAAATAAGGAGTGTACCCATGAACAACACGGAAAAGACCATGGAAAAAATCGTCGCCCTGTGCAAAGGGCGCGGCTTCATCTTCGCCGGCAGCGAAATCTACGGCGGCCTTGCCAACACCTGGGACTACGGCCCCCTGGGCGTGGAGCTGAAAAACAACGTGAAAAAGGCCTGGTGGAAGAAGTTCGTCCAGGAGAGCCCCTACAACGTGGGGCTGGACGCCGCCATTTTGATGAACCCCCAGACCTGGGTGGCCAGCGGCCATGTGGGCGGCTTTTCCGACCCGCTTATGGACTGCAAGGCCTGCAAGGAGCGCTTCCGGGCGGACAAGGTCATCGAGGACTGGTGCCAGGCAAACGGCTTTGACCTGGGCAAAAGCGTGGACGCCATGTCCCAGGCGGAGATGAAGGCCTTTGTGGAGGAGCACGCCATCCCCTGCCCCAGCTGCGGGGGGCACGACTGGACGGATATCCGGCAGTTCAACCTGATGTTCAAGACCTTCCAGGGCGTTACCGAGGACGCCAAGAACACAGTGTACCTCCGCCCCGAGACAGCCCAGGGCATTTTTGTCAACTTCCAGAACGTCCAGCGCACCACCCGGCGGAAGCTGCCCTTCGGCGTGTGCCAGGTGGGCAAATCCTTCCGCAACGAGATCACTCCGGGCAACTTCACCTTCCGCACCCGGGAGTTCGAGCAGATGGAGCTGGAGTTCTTCTGCACGCCGGGCACGGAGCTGGAGTGGTTCCAATACTGGAAGGACTTCTGCCGCCAGTGGCTGCTGAGCCTGGGGATGCAGGACGGGAACCTCCGCCTCCGGGACCACGACCCCGAGGAGCTGAGCCACTACTCCAACGCCACCACGGACTTTGAGTTCCTCTTCCCCTTCGGCTGGGGCGAGCTGTGGGGCGTGGCCAGCCGGACGGACTTTGACCTCAAGGCCCACCAGACCACCTCCGGCAAGGACATGACCTACTATGACCAGGAGAAGAACGAGCACTATATCCCCTATGTCATCGAGCCTTCCCTGGGGGCGGACCGGGTGACCCTGGCCTTTCTGGTGGACGCCTACGACGAGGAAGTGGTGGGCCAGGACAAAAAGGGCAACGACGACGTGCGCACCGTGCTGCGCCTCCACCCGGCCCTGGCCCCCTTCAAGGCCGCGGTGCTGCCCCTGAGCAAGAAGCTCTCCCCCGCCGCGGAGAAGCTCTACCACGAATTGCAGAAGGACTTCATGGTGGATTTTGACGACGCCGGGAGCATCGGCAAGCGCTACCGCCGGGAGGACGAGATCGGCACGCCCTACTGCATCACCGTGGACTTCCAGACCGTGGGGGACGAGACCACCCCCGCGGACAACTGCGTCACCATCCGGGAGCGGGACAGCATGGAGCAGGTGCGCGTGCCCATCTCCGAGGTCCGCGCCTGGCTCGGCGAGCGGGTGCGCTTTTAAGGGCCCATGAGCGCGGGAGAGGATTTTGTCCGGCGCATCCGGCCCCTGGGCTGCGCGCTGTTCCTGATTCTGGCCGTGGCGGTGACGGTGCTGTGCTTCACCCTGAACAACGACCCCGTGAAGGGCTATGAGGCCCCGGAGGACACGGCCTACTACGCCGTCCATCCGGAGGCCCTCGCCGCGGAGCTGGAGGAGCACATCTTCCCGGCCCTGGAGGGGGACGAGAGCGCCCAGGTGACCGGGGACGGAAAGGTCCTCGTCACCCTAGAGGAGGCGTACTACTACCCCAGCCGGGGGGCCATCTTGCAGTATTTTGACACGTCCCTGCTGGAATTCCAGCAGGCGGAATAAGGAGGAGAGGGCCATGCGCCACGGATTCATCAAAGTCGCCGCCGGTACCCCCCGGGTCCGAGTGGCGGATACCCGGTATAACGCTTCCCAGATCATCGCCCTGATGGAAGAGGCGGCGGGGCAGGGGGTGAAGGTCCTGGCCCTGCCGGAGCTGTGCCTCACGGGCTACACCTGCGGCGACCTTTTTTTGCAAGACACCCTGCTCCGGGGCGCCGAGGCGGGTTTGGCGGAAATCCTGGAGGCCACCGAAAGCCTGGACATGATCGCCGCCGTGGGCCTGCCGGTCCGGGACAAGTGGGACGGCAAGCTCTATAACTGCGCCGCCGTCATACACAGGGGCGATCTCCTGGGCCTGGCGGCAAAAGCCTACCTGCCCAACTATGGGGAATTTTATGAGCAGCGGTGGTTTTCCTCCTCCGGCGGCCCCAGAGGTCTGGACCACTGCGTGGATCTGTGCGGCCGGCAGGTGAACCTGAGCGGCGGCGCTTTGTTTGCCTGCGCCGGTATGGAGGATCTGGCCGTCGGCGTGGAGATTTGTGAGGACCTGTGGGCCCCGGAGCCCCCCTCCGCCGCTCTGGCCCAGGCGGGGGCCACGGTCATTTTGAACCTATCCGCCTCCAATGAACTCGCCGGGAAGGCCGCATACCGCCGGGAACTGGTAAAAAGCCAGAGCGCCCGGCTCCTGTGCGGCTATGTGTACGCCGACGCCGGAGAGGGGGAGTCCACCACGGACTTGGTGTTCACCGGGCACAACCTGATCGCGGAAAACGGGGCCGTTCTCGCGGAGCGGCGCTTTGCCACCGGACTCACCGTCAGCGAGATTGACGTGGGCCGCCTGGTATATGAGCGGCGGCGGATGAACACCTATGCCCCTTGGCCAGACACGCCGGAGACCTGGCGGATACACTTTGATATGGAACTCGGGGAGACGCGCCTGACCCGCCCGGTCTCCAAAAACCCCTTTGTCCCGGCGGATGCCGGAGACCGCGCCGCGCGCTGCGAGGAGATCCTGACGCTCCAGGCCCTGGGACTCCAGGGGCGGATGGCCCACACCGGGGCGAAAAAGCTGGTGGTGGGCGTCTCCGGCGGGCTGGATTCTACACTGGCCATGCTGGTCTCCACCCGGGCGCTGGACGCCCTGGGCCTGCCCCGGGAAAACCTCATCGCCGTGACCATGCCCTGCTTCGGTACTACGGCCCGGACCCGCTCCAACGCGGAAATCCTCTCGGAACGCCTGGGGGCGGCTTTCCGCACCGTGGACATCGGGGAGAGCGTAAAGCGCCATTTCCGGGACATCGGCCACGACTTTTCCCGCCACGACGTGGTCTTTGAAAACGCCCAGGCCCGGGAGCGGACCCAGGTCATCATGGACATCGCCAACGGCTGCGGCGGGCTCGTGGTGGGCACCGGGGACCTTTCGGAGCTGGCCCTGGGCTGGTGCACCTACAACGGGGACCACATGAGCATGTACGCCGTGAACGCCGGGGTGCCCAAGACCCTGGTGCGGCATCTGGTGGATTGGTGTGCGGAGAGCTGCGGCGACGCGGCCCTTGCCGCCGCGCTGCGGGACATCCTGGACACCCCTGTGTCCCCGGAGCTTCTGCCCCCCAAGGACGGGGCCATCAGCCAGAAAACCGAGGACCTGGTGGGACCCTACGCGCTCCACGACTTTTACCTCTACTATGCCATCCGCTGGGGCTTTGCCCCGGGGAAGGTGCTGCGCCTGGCGGAGTACGCCTTCGCCGGGGATTATGACAGGGAGACGCTGCTCCACTGGCTGAAAAACTTCTACCGCCGCTTTTTCGCCCAGCAGTTCAAGCGCTCCTGCCTGCCCGACGGGCCCAAGGTGGGCACCGTGGCCCTCTCCCCCCGTGGGGACTGGCGCATGCCCTCGGACGCCGTGGCCGCCCTCTGGCTGGCGGAGCTGGAGGCCCTGGAGCCGTGAGGACTCCGGCAGCGCGCCCTTTGCGCCCCGGAAAGAGGGGACGGGCAAGCGTCCCTGGCCGGAAGGAATAAGTTTTTTGCGGGAAATTGGATGCAATTGCGGCATAAAATGCCCGTATTCTCCAGCCCTCTCCCGCCTTCGCCTCCGGCGGGGGCGGGGACGGCGGCCGGGAGCCCTTGACTTCTCCCCGGCTTTCCGCTACAATGCCTCCTGACGGGTTTCCACACCCCGTCCAAGCGCGGCGGGCGGTCCGCCGCGTTCGTTCAGCCTATCCGGCTGTTCTCTAAATACGAAAATGGAGGCGCATCCAAAACCATGAAGCATTTGACCACCCGCGAGCTCTGTCTTGCCGCCCTGGTGGCGGCCCTGTATACGGTGATGGGCTATTTCGGCAACATCTTCGGTCTGACCTTCGGCGCTGTGCAGATCCGCTTTGCCGAGGCCCTGTGCGTGCTGCCCTTCCTGTTCCCGGCCACGGCGCCGGGCCTGGCCCTGGGCTGCCTGATCACCAACCTGCTCTCCCCTTACGGCCCGGTGGATATCATTTTTGGCACACTGGCCACCGCTATCGCCGCCTTCTGGACGGCGCGGGTGCCCCGGTGGTACCTGGCCGCCCTGCCCCCCATCCTGGTGAACGCCGTGATTTTGCCCCCCATCTGGTCCTGGGCGGCGGTGGGCGCGGTGAACGGGGCCTTTTGGGCCGCCTGCGGCTTCAACGCCGTCACCTTCATCCTGGGGGAGGCCGTGGCCTGCTATGGCCTGGGCACCGTGCTGCTCCGGGCGCTGCCCCGTGTCCCTTTTTTCCGGGCTATGATGCCGGAGCGGCTGCAAAAAGCGTAAGACAACCAAAATAACGGATAGGAAAAGCCGCGGCCCCAGGCCGGGCCGCAACCCCACAGAGAACGGAGGACCCGGATGAAAGTCAAAAAAGCCATCATCCCTGCCGCCGGGCTGGGGACCCGTATGCTCCCCAACACCAAGAGCATCCCCAAGGAAATGCTCCCCCTGGTGGACCGGCCCGTGATCCAGTACATCGTGGAGGAGTGCGTCGCCGCCGGCATTGAGCAGATCCTCATCATCACCAACCGGGGCAAGTCCGCCATCGAGGACTATTTCGACTACGCCCCGGACCTGGAAGAGCGCCTGCTCCGGGACGGCAAGGGGGATGTGGCGGAGACCATCCGGAAGGTGGCGGACATGGCGGAGGTGTTCTTCGTCCGCCAGAAGGAGACCAAGGGCTTGGGCCACGCGGTGTGGAGGGCCAAGACCTTTGTGGGCAATGAGCCCTTCGCCGTACTCCTGGGGGACGATATCATGCTCTCAGAGACCCCAGTGCTCAAGCAGCTGGTCCAGGCCGCAGAGAAGTACGAGTGCTCCGCCGTGGCCGCCCGGGAGGTGGATGACGCGCACATCGTGAAGTATTCCTCCCTGGCCATCCGCCCGCTGGAGGATCGGATCTATCAGATTACGGACATGAACGAAAAGCCCACGCTGGAGGAAAAGCTCTCCAATCACGCCATCCTGGGCCGCTATGTCCTCACGCCGGCCATCTTCGACATCCTGGAGACCACGCCCCCGGGCCGGAACAATGAGATCCAGCTCACCGACGGGATGCGCGCCCTCTGTCATCGGGAGCTGATGACCGCCGTGGACTTCGAGGGCAAGCGCTATGACACCGGCAACCTCTGCGGCTACCTGGAGGCCACCATCGACTTCGCCCTGCGGAACCCCGAGTCCAAGGACTGGCTCCGGGAGTTCCTGAAGGAAAAGGTAACCCAGCTTTGAGCCCCAGGGACAGCGCCTTTTCTCCAGCAGACATAAACAAACACAAAAAGAAGGACAGCCGAAAAACGGCTGTCCTTCTTTTGCGTTTGCCGCCGGGAACTCACTCGGCGGTGTAGTTGTCAAAATACCCCTGGATGTAGACGATAGGGGTGCCCTTGTCCCCGGAGCCGGAGGTGAGATCGCAGAGCGACCCGATCAGGTCCGTGAGGCGGCGGGGGGTGGTGCCCTCGGAGACCATCTGGCCCACCAGGTCCGCGTCCTTTTTGCGGATGCGCTCCTGGATGGCCTCCCGGAGCGCCTCTCCGGAAAGGGCGGCGAAGTCGTTGTCCGCCAGGTACTTGAGCTTCATCTCGTTGGGCGTGCCTTCCAGGCCTGGGGTGTAGGCCGGGGCCACCACCGGGTCGGCCAGCTCCCAGATCTTGCCCACGGGGTCTTTGAAGGCGCCGTCCCCGTAGACCATGACCTCCACATGTTTGCCCGTGGCCGCGAGAAGCTTTTCCTGGATGGCGTCCACCAGGTCCTGGCAGTCCCGGGGGAAGAGCTTTACCTGGTCCTCCGTGGCCTTGTTGGAGCCCAGCAGGCCGTACTTCTCATTGTAGCCGCTCCCGTTCACCGGGGCGGTCATGATCTCGTCCAGGCCGAAGACCCGCTCCGCCCCGGCGGCTTTCAGCAGGCGCTTGGTCCGCCCCCGGGTGTGGATGTCGCAGCTGAGGACGTTTTTGGTGTAGGGCAGGATAGCGCGGGGATCGTTGGCGAAGAGGACCTCCGCCTCTGCGCCGCTCTCCCGGATCAGGTCCATGTAGTAGGCCACATAGTCCACGCCGGTGAAGGGGTGCTTTTCATAGCCGAAGAGCGCCCGGTACCGCTCCAGGTCCAGCACGTCCCGATAGGGATCCACGCCCTTTTCATCCAGGGCATCCAGGCTTACCAGGTGGTTGCCCACCTCGTCGGAGGGGTAGCTGAGCATGAGCACGATCTTTTTCGCCCCCTTGGCGATGCCCCGGAGGCAGATGGCAAAGCGGTTGCGGCTGAGGATGGGGAAGATGACGCCCACCGTGCCGCCCCCCAGCTTGGCGCGCACGTCCGCGGCAATATCGTCCACTGAGGCGTAATTGCCCTGGGCCCGGGCCACAATGGCCTCGGTCATGGCCACGATATCCCGGTCCCGGATGGCAAAGCCCTCCTGGGCGGCGGAGCGGAGCACGGTGTCGGAGACAATCTGCACCAGATCGTCCCCGCTGCGGATGATGGGGGCGCGGAGCCCCCGGGAAACGGTGCCGACCATACGGCTCATAGGAAACACTCCTTACAAAACCCTTGTCTTTCTTCTCTCCGGCCCCAGGGGCCGGCTTTTTCATACATAATAACAGTATAGCAACTTTTCCGGCCCTTGTAAATGACCGCCGCGGAAATCCGCCTTCCGGGCGCGGCGGAGCAGGCCCCGCGGCGCCTCAGCTGTTTTGTGCTTGGTAGCCTTCGCCCCAGGCCCACATTGCGTCCAGAATTGGCTTCAGGCTCTTTCCCAGCTCCGTCAGGCTGTACTCCACCCGGGGCGGGACCTCCGCATACACATGGCGGTTTACAAGCCCTTTTTCCTCCATATCCCGGAGCTGGGCGGTCAAAACCTTTTGGGACACGTTGCCCACGGACTTCTTCAGCTCCCCGAACCGCTTCGTCCCGGGCATCAGGTCCCGCAAAATCAGTACCTTCCACTTGTCGCCGATGAGCATGAGCGTCGTTTCTACCGGGCAGGCCGGCAGCGCTTTGGTTTGCTGCACGATATCACGCGCCTTTCTCAGTTTCCAATATGGCGGTATCGCCAATACGGATATTTGCCGTCCAAAAAGGAGGATGCTTTCATTATAACACTGCGAAAGGCCTCGCGCAATGCCGTCGTCTTTGGTTTTGCCGGCGAATTTTTTGCAAAAATCTTTTTGACGGGAAATCCGCCGGGAGGCCCTGAAAACACGCAAATGTTTCCTCCCGGTAACCATGCGATAGTATCTTCCCGGTAACTATAGCACAATAATGTGCGTACTTTTCAAGGGCAAATTGCGGTGTTATCATGCAACCATCAGGAAAAACCACAACAAAAACGAGATTTTAAAACCAGGAGGTAAACCAGTATGAAACTCGCAGTGATTTGTGCCAACGGCAAGGCCGGCAAGCTAATTGTGAAAGAAGCCCTCTCCCGGGGGCTGGACGTGACCGCGGTGGTCCGGGGCGAAAACCGGACGGAGGCCACGCAGGTCGTGCAGAAGGACCTGTTTGACCTGACCGCCGGGGACCTGAGGGGCTTTGACGTGGTGGTGGACGCCTTCGGCGCGTGGACGGAGGACACCCTCCCCCTCCACAGCAGCTCCCTCAAGCACCTGTGCGACATCCTCTCCGGCACGGATACCCGCCTGCTGGTGGTGGGCGGCGCCGGCAGCCTGTATGTGAACCCGGAGCACACCGCCTGCGTGGCCGACGGACCGGATTTCCCCGAAGCCTTCAAGCCTCTGGCCGCCGCCATGGTCAAGGCCCTGGGCGAGCTGCGGCAGCGCAGCGACGTGAAGTGGACCTATGTCAGCCCCGCCGGCGATTTCCAGGCCGAGGGCGCCCGCACCGGGAAGTACATTCTGGGCGGCGAGGAGCTGACGCTCAATTCCCGGGGTGAGAGCGTCATCAGCTACGCGGACTACGCCATCGCCATGGTGGACGAGGCGGTCCAGGGCAGCCACATTCAGGAGCGGATCAGCGTTGTTGCCGCGTAAAGGCAAACCCTGAAATCAAAAATTTGGAGGTACTCTGTCATGAACGAAGTCGTAAAATTCTTGCAGGAAAATCCCGTACAGTATCTGGCCACCGTGGGCCGGGACGGGAAGGCCAAGTGCCGCCCCTTCATGTTCGCCGGGGTGCTGGACGGCAAGCTGTGGTTCTGCACCAATAACACCAAGGAGGTCTACAAGGACATGCAGGCCAACCCCCATATCGAGGTATCCGTTTCCAGCCCGTCCTACGCCTGGATCCGCCTGCACGGGGAGGCTGTTTTCGAGAACAATATGGCCGCCAAGGAGATGTGCATCCAGAACCCCATCGTCAAGGGCCAGTACGGCGAGGCCACCAACCCGATCTTCGAGGTGTTCTATCTGAAAAACGCCCACGCGGTGATCGCCGATTTCTCCGGCAACCCGCCCAAGGAGTATGACCTGTAAGCGGGAATCTCCCAAAATATCTTCGGGGCAAGGTGAAACCCCTGACCGGCAGTGACAGCCTGCCAGCTGCAAAAGCAGCCGAAACGGTGCAACCCCGTTGCCGACGGTAACAGTCCGGATGAGAGAGGATATGACAAGCCCCGCCCTGCAAGACATGACGCTTGCGGGGCGGGTTCTGACTCCAAATCATATCTCAGCAGGAGAAATATGAATCAAAGTATCGCTATAAAAAAGAAATCTTCCCTCCGGAATGTGCGCATGCTCACCATGACCGCCGCACTTTCCGCCAGCGCCTTTGTGCTCGCTTTTTTGGAATTTCCCGTTCCGCTGTCCCCGCCGTTCGCGCGGATGGATTTGTCAGACCTGCCCGCGCTGATCGGGGCCTTTGCCTACGGCCCGGTGCCGGGCATATGCATTGAACTGGTCAAAAACGCCCTGCAGCTCTTCACCTCCTCCACCGCCGGTGTCGGGGAGCTGGCCAACTTTATCATGGGCGGCAGTTTTGCCGCGTCTGCAGGGCTGATCTATCAATCGCATAAGACAAAAAGGACAGCAATCCTTGCCTGTCTGGCTGCCAGTGTCATAATGGGGATCACAGCGGCCGTCGTCAACTACTTTATCCTGCTTCCCGCATTTGAAGCGTTCATGCCCCTCGATCGGCTGATTGCCTCATTTGGCGAGTTTATTCCCTTGATCCAGACAAAACTGGATGTAGTATTGTTCCATGCGTTCCCATTCAATTTGCTGAAGGGGATCGGCATCAGCCTTGTGACCATGCTCCTTGATAAGCGGCTTACCCCCGTTTGGAAGGGCAGATAGAAACCGGAGGCACTGCCATGCAGACAAGAGAGTATTTGCGCTATATCGTGGAGGAAATCCACTCCACCGTCTTTGCCACTGTGGACAGCGCGGGGCGGCCCGTCACCTGCGCCATCGACATGATGGACTACGACGCGGACGGCCTGTATTTCCTGACCGCGAAGGGCAAGCGTTTTTATGACCGCTTGAAAGCCAATGAAAATATCGCCTTTACCGCCATGAAGGGGAAGGACACCCTCTCCTGCGTGGCGGTGTCGGTCCAGGGGAAGGCGAGGGAAATCGGCCCGGGCCGGCTGCCGGATCTATTCCACAAAAACCCGTATATGGAGAGGATTTATCCGGACGCCGGCTCCCGCAGCGCCCTCACCGTGTTCCAAATCCACGAGGGCGCCGGCGAGTGGTTCGACCTCTCCCAGCTCCCGATCCAGCGGGCGCGCTTTTCCTTCGGCGGGGCGCGGGAGGAAAAAACGGGCTACTTTGTGACGGACAAGTGCATCGGCTGCAAGCTGTGCTATTCCAAATGTCCCCAGAAGTGCATCGATATTACGCGGCAGCCCGTTGTGATTGCGCAGGAGCACTGCCTGCACTGCGGGAACTGCTTTGAAACCTGTCCCGCGAGGGCCATTGAAAGGAGGTAAGCCCCATGGCGCCACAGCCCCATACCCAGGAGCAGCGGCTGGACTTCCTGATCCGCTGCTTGCTGAAGGAAAACGAAGCGTATCAAAGCATAGAGGTCCCCGCGGCGCAAGGGGATAAGCGGCGCCTTTTGCGGAGCCTGATGAATGTACGCCCGCCCGCCCCGGCCAGCGAGGAATTTCTGCGCGTGCAGGACGCCTATCTCCAGGCGCGCCTTTCCGAAAGGGGCGTCACCCGCGTGGCGGACCTGACGCCGGTGCAGCCGGGGCTGTATCTCTGGCAGGGCGACATCACCACCCTGGCCGTGGACGGGATCGTCAACGCCGCGAACAGCCAGATGCTGGGTTGCTTCGTCCCCTGCCACGGCTGCATTGACAACGCCATCCACACCTATGCGGGCGTGCAGCTCCGCCTGGAGTGCGCCCGGATTATGGCCGGGCAGGGGGAAGAGGAGCCCACGGGCCGGGCGAAGATCACAGGGGCCTATAACCTGCCCAGCCGCTGCGTGCTGCACACCGTCGGCCCCATCATCTACGGGTCTGTTACCGGGACGGACCGGGAACTGCTGGCGAGCTGCTACCGCTCCTGCCTGGAGCTGGCGGCAGAGCACCATCTGCAAAGCCTGGCGTTTTGCTGCATCTCCACCGGCGAGTTCCGCTTTCCCAATCCACTGGCGGCGGAGATCGCCGTGGAGACCGTCCGGGCGTTCCTGGCGCGGACGCACACCACCATGGAGGTGATTTTCAATGTTTTCCAAGACCGGGATCTTGCCATCTACCGGGAACTGCTCTGCGGCGCTGGAGCGGCTGCAATATGAGCTGGAGCGGGCGGACGCCGTCCTGATCGGCGCCGGGGCCGGCCTTTCCGCCTCGGCGGGCTTTGTGTACAACGGGGCGCGCTTCCGGCGGTATTTCGCGGATTTTGAGGCGAAATACGGCTTTCACGACATGTACTCCGGCGGGTTTTACCCCTTCCCCTCCCTGGAGGAGCGATGGGCCTACTGGAGCCGGTTTATCTTTTTGAACCGCTACTGCGACCCGCCCATACCGGTGTACCAGACCCTGCTGGAGCTGGTGCGGGGCAAGGACTATTTTGTCCTCACCACCAATGTGGATCACTGTTTCCAAAAGGCGGGGTTTGACAAGAAGCGGCTGTTCTACACCCAGGGGGATTACGGCCTGTGGCAGTGCTCCAGGCCCTGCCATGACGCCACCTATGACAACGCGGACGCAGTCCGGCAGATGGTGGAGGCCCAGGGCTTCCGCGTGACAGAACAGGGGTTGGAGCCGCCAGCCGGCGCCGCGCCGAAGATGACGGTCCCGGCCGGGCTGGTGCCCCGCTGCCCGAAATGCGGCGCGCCCATGGCCATGAATCTTAGGGCGGATAATACTTTTGTTCAAGATCAGGGGTGGTATATTGCCGCAGGGCGTTATGATGATTTTGTCCGGCGGCACAAGAATGTACCGGTCCTCTATTGGGAGCTGGGCGTGGGAATGAATACCCCGGGCATCATCAAGTATCCGTTCTGGCAGGAGACTTACCGGAACCCCAAGGCCGTCTATGCCTGCCTGAACATCTCCGAGGCCTATG
>CALWOS010000202.1 GCA_944383185.1 uncultured Oscillospiraceae bacterium | reverse complement strand
GAGAGCGACACGGCCTTCGCCCCGGACGGGGGGCTGACCATCGCCGCGGCCATCACCCTGGCGGCCCGGATCCACAGCATCTACTATACTGGGACGGAGAACTTCGTCCAGGGGAACCCATGGTACCGGTGCTATGTGGACTACGCCCTGGAAAACGGCCTCATCACCGGGGAATACGCCGACTACGACGCGGCCATCCAGCGCTGGGAGTTTGCCCAGATCCTGGGCCGGGCCCTGCCGGACGCCGCCCTCCCGGACATCAGCACCGTGGATGACGGGGCCATCCCCGACGTGCCCATGTCCGCCGGCTACGCCGCCGACGTCTACCGGCTCTACCGGGCGGGCATCCTCACCGGCCGGGATGACGGCAGCTTTGCCCCGGATACAGGCATTCTCCGCTCCGAGACGGCGGCCATCGTCTCCCGGATGGCGGAGCCCGAGCTGCGAAAGAACATTGTTTTGCAGCTTACCACGCCCTATGTCCCGGCCCTGATGGCCTACCGGCAGGCGGCGGCGCGGGCCAGCCGGCCGGACTTCGACTGGGTGGAGGATGCCCTGCCCGTGATCCGGGAGTGGGGCTATGTGCGCTATTTCCCCCAGGACGGGGAGGACCAGCTCTATTACTGCGTCCAGGATCTGGACGGCAACGGCAAGGTGGAGCTGCTCATCGGCGCGGAGTCCCAGGGGGAGATCCGGGCGGTGGACATCTTCTGCCTGGACGGCGGCACGCCGGTGCATCTCCTGCCGGTGGGCAACAACTTCGGCAGCCCCTATTGCAGCACCACCGTCTTTGCCGACGGCAGCCTGCTCACCGGGCTTTTCTCCAATGACGGCGGGAGCTTTTATCTGAAGGGGCGTATCGCCTCCGACGGGCACAGCTTTGTCCAGACGGAGACCATGGCCGCCCGGTACGCCCCGACGCCGGAGGACTACGGCGCCTATATCTATTATCACAACGCCTCCTACTATGTGGAAAGCTATTGGGAGGGAGGCATGCCCTACTACGGCATGATCCCCTCGGACACCACCGTGGACAGGGAGACCTTTGACGCCTGGCGCTCCGGGGACAGCGCTTTCCACGGCCCGGAGATGTCCCTGGACTGGGAGGCCCTGTGAGGCCGCGGCTGGGCGACAAAAAAGCACAAAGGACAAGAGGAATTTGGAAATCAAGAACGTCAACGGAATGAAAAAGGAACGGGCCGTGCTGGCCGGGCTCTCCGCCGCCAGCATGGATGAGCGCGAGCGCTCCACGGAGGAGAGCATGGCGGAGCTGGCCGCCCTGGTGGAGACCGCCGGGGGCGAGGCCGTGGCCTGGGTGCTCCAGAACCGGCAGGCCCCGGAACCCCGGAGTTTCCTGGGGGAAGGCAAGGTCCGAGAACTCCAGGAGCTCATCGCCAGCCACGGCTGCGACCTGGCGGTGTTCGACAACGAGCTCTCCCCCTCCCAGATGCGTGTCCTCAGCGAGGAACTGGGGGTGAAGGTCCTGGACCGCAGCGGCCTGATACTGGACATCTTCGCCCAACGGGCCCGGACCCGGGAGGGCCAGCTCCAGGTGGAGCTGGCCCAATACCAGTATCTGCTGCCCCGGCTCATCGGCATGTGGAAGCACCTGGAGCGCCAGGAGGGCGCCATCGGCACCCGGGGCCCCGGCGAGACCCAGCTGGAGAGCGACCGGCGGCACATTGGCCGGAAGATCTCCAAGCTCAAGGAGGAGCTGGCAGCCGTGCGGAAGGTGCGCGGCACCCAGCGCCGGAGGCGGGAGAAAAACGCCGTGCCCGTGGCGGCCCTGGTGGGCTATACCAACGCAGGGAAAAGCACCCTGCTCAACCGCCTCACCGGCGCGGAGATCCCGGCCAACGACCGGCTTTTCGACACCCTGGTCACCACCACCCGGCGGCTCATGCTGGAGCCGGGGCGGGAGATCCTCCTCTCCGACACCGTGGGCTTTATCCGCAAACTGCCCCACCACCTGGTGGAGGCCTTCAAGGCCACGCTGGAGGAGCTCACTTACGCGGACGTGCTGCTCCACGTGATCGACCTGTCCAACCCGGAGTGGGAGGCCCAGGCGGAGGTGGTGGACGACCTCATCCGGCAGCTGGGGGCGGAAAAGACCCCCTGCCTCCGGGTCTACAACAAGTGCGACGCCTATCTGGGCCTCCTGCCCCGGGACCGGGAGAGTGTGTGCATCTCCGCCCGCACCGGGGAGGGGACGGACCGGCTGCTGGAGCGGCTCCGGGAGATCCTGGACCGCCAGGGCCGCCGGGCGGCGCTGCTGCTGCCCTATGACCGGGGCGCGCTCCTGGACGCCCTCCGCCGGGAGGGGGCCGTGATCTCTGTGGACTACCGGGACGAGGGCATCCGGGCGGAGGTTTTCCTCAGCGAGGCCCTGTGGCCCCGGTTCCGGGAGTTTGTCCGGGAATGACGGCGCGAGAGAAGGAGGGCGAGCCCATGGGGGAGAGCTACCTGATTCCCGCCGGCCTGGGCAGCGCAGAGATTGTTGAAAAGCGTTCCCGCTTCCTGGGCCGCGTCTGGCCTGTGGAGACGGAGGCGGAGGCCCGCCAGCGGATTGAGGAGACGAAAAAATGCCACTATGACGCCCGGCACAACTGCTGGTGCTATGTGCTTCGGGAGGGGAATATCCTGCGCTACAGCGACGACGGCGAGCCCCAGGGCACCGCGGGCCAGCCCATGCTCAACGTCTTTCTCCGGGAGGGGGTGACCAACGCCGTGTGCGTGGTGACCCGCTACTTTGGCGGCATCCTACTGGGCACCGGCGGCCTGGTCCGGGCCTATACCCAGAGCGCCAAGGCCGCCCTGGACGCGGCGGGGCTGTGCCGGGTGGCCACCTGGGAACAGTGCACCCTGGGCTGCCCTTACAGCTATTATGAACGGGTGGCGCGCCTGTGCGCCGCCCACGGCTGCGTAGTGGAGGACACGGACTTTGCCTCGGACGTGACGCTGGAAGTCCTCATTCCTGCGGAGGCCGCGGCGGCCTTCCTCGCGGAGCTCCGGGAGATGAGCGCCGCCGCTGTCACCGCCCTGCCCCAGGGCGCCGTGCACCGCCCCGTCCCCTTGACACTGCCGGAAAAGGAATGACGCTTTGTCTGCGGCCGAGAATCCTACGAAGCTCTTCGCATAACAAAACCGCGCGGCTGCGTTTTTCGCAGCCGCGCGGAGCTTGTTTATGAGATAGCGCGTTGAAGAAAGGCGGCCAGGGCCGCCAGACAGTCCTCCGCCTGGGGATAGCGGCCCAGGGCGTCCATAAAGGCGTGGGGTACGCCCCGGTACAGGCGGTACTCCCCGGAAAAGCCCTCGCCCTCCAGCCGCCGGGCGAAGCGTTCGTCCTCCCGCCGGAGGCTGTCAAACTCCGCCGCGGCCAGAAACACCGGGGGCAGCGTCCTTGGGAGCGGCTCCAGCAGGGGGGAGCGGTAGCGCACCGCCCCGGCGCCTCCGGCCAGATAAAGCCCCTCCATCTCCTCCCGGACATCAGCGATAGTCCTGGCAAGGCCCAGGGCGATGGCGGCCTGAGGGTGCCCCGGGGGGACGGCAAAAGAATCCGCGTCATATTCCGTCTCCGGCGCCAGGGGCTCCCCCACCTGGAGCACTGGATAAATGAGTCCCAACGCCGCCGGGGCAGGTTCGCCCCGGTCCAGGGTCCGGAGCGCCAGGCACAGGGCCAGATTGCCCCCGGCGCTGTCCCCCGCCAGGGAGACCGCCCCAGGATCCACGCCCCAGCGCTCCGCCTCGCCCCGGACCCGTTCCAGCACGGCGGCGCAGACCTCCAGGGCCTGGGGATAGGGGTGCTCCGGGGCCAGGGGATAGTCCACGTTTACCACCACGCCGCCCAGCCGCCAGGCCAGGTACAGGCAGGGGTGGTGCACCGCAGCGGTGCTGCCCCCGTAGAAGCCGCCCCCGTGGAAGAAAAGGAGGCAGGGCGCCCGCTCCGGGGCGTCCGCGGCCCGGTAGAGGCGCAGGGGCGGCAGACTGCCGGCGGCGGGGCGCTGTTCCCATTGCACCGCCCCTGGGGGCGTCAGATCTTGGCCCCAGGGCACGCCCATCCGCCGCCGCGCGGCGGAGAGGTCCCCGTGGACGCCCCAGTTTGGGGGCGTGGGGTAGTCCTCTGCCACGGCGGGGTGCAGCAGGCCGTCCCCAGCCAGGGGGACGTCATAAAACACAAAGCTCATGCCAGCTCCTTTGGGGCGATGGCCCGATACTCCGCGGCGTTGTCCTCCAGATGCCGCCGCTCCGCTTCGGTGAGGCTGCGGACCACCTTGGCGGGGCTGCCCAGGAGCAGGGAACCCGCCGGGGCGTCCATCTTCCCGGTGACCAGGGCGCCGGCCCCCACAAGGCAGTGGTCCCCCAGCCGGGCCCCGTCCAGGACGATGGCCCCCATGCCGATGAGGCAGCAGTCCCCCACCGTGCAGCCGTGGACGATGGCCCCGTGGCCCACCGTGCAGTTCCGCCCCAGGGTCAATTTGACCTGGTTGCCGCTATGGAGCACACAGTTATCCTGGATATTCGTCCCGGCGCCCACCCGGATGGGGCCTGCGTCCCCCCGGATCACCGCACCGTACCAGACGCTGCACGCCGGCTCCAGCACCACGTCCCCCATTACTACCGCGCTTGGCGCGATCCAGGCGCCCTCTGTCTTCGGGGCCACTTTCTCTCCCATGCGATTCTCCTTTCCCCGCCGGGCTTGCCGGGGGCGTTGTTTGGTATCATCATAGGCGGGTGGGCAGGCCTTTGTCAAGGCGCAGAAGGGATTTCTCCGTCGAAACCCCGGGAAAAGACAGTTTTTTCACAAAGCAGGTGACAAGTGCGGAAAGATTTGCTATGATGGAGCGGCAGAAGCCCATTGCGGCGCGGAACGCCCGCCGAAGGGCGTTTCGGAATACTTCGGCCGCCGCTGGCCGGAAACAGCGGCAGCGCGCCGTCCGTCCGCGGTAATGCCCGGGCGGCGCCGGAGGAGCGGCTTATGAAAGTTCTGATGATAAACGGCAGCCCCCATGAGCACGGCTGCACCTATACTGCGCTGAAAACCGTGGCGGACGCCCTGGCGGAATGCGGCGTGGACAGCGAGATCGTCCAGCTGGGCAAAGAGCCTCTGCGGGACTGCGTGGGCTGCGGGGCATGTAAGCGCAGCCGCGAGGGCCGCTGCGTCTATGACGACGACGTGGTCAACCAGATTCTGGAAAAGGCCGACGAGGCGGACGGCTTTGTCTTTGGCTCCCCGGTGTATTACGCCCATCCCAATGGCCGGCTCTTCTCCGCCCTGGACCGGGCCTTCTACGCTGGCGGGCGGTATTTCCGGGGCAAGCCGGGCGCCGCCGTGGCCAGCGCCCGGCGCGCGGGCACCACCGCCACCCTGGACGCCATCCAGAAATACTTCACCATCACGGAGATGCCCATCGTCTCCTCCAACTACTGGAACATGGTCCACGGCAACACGCCGGAGGAAGTGCTCCAGGACGCCGAGGGGCTGCAGGTCATGCGCACCCTGGGCCGGAACATGGCCTGGCTTCTCCAGTGCATCCAGGCCGCTAAGGAGGCCGGCGTTCAGCCCCCCGTCCGGGAGAAAAAGATCCAGACCAACTTCATCCGCTGACACGGCGAAAGCCGGGACCCGCGCGCCCAAAGGGGCGCGCGGGTCCCGGCTTTTTCTGCCTGCGGCTGTGTGAGGCCGAAAGAGAGACGGTCTTAAAGAAATCTTAATCCCCCTGGCCCTTTCTTCTTAAGGGAAGCTCTGCTACAATGGTGCCATGAGGTGAGAGGCATGCACAACATACTCATTTGCGACGACGAGCGGGACATCGTCTCGGCCCTGAAAATCTATCTGAGCGGGGAGGACTACCGGCTTTTTGCCGCCTACACGGGGCTGGAGGCCCTGGAGGTGGTGCGCCGGGAGGATATCCACCTGATCCTCATGGACGTGATGATGCCCGGCATGGACGGCATCACTGCCACGGCCAAGCTCCGGGAGGTGACCAACGTGCCCATTATCCTGCTCACCGCCAAGAGCGAGAGCGCGGACAAGATTTTGGGCCTCAACGTGGGGGCGGACGACTACGTGACCAAGCCCTTCGACCCCATGGAGGTCCTGGCCCGGGTGAAAAGCCAGCTCCGGCGCTACACCCGCCTGGGCAGCGCGGCCCGGACGGACAGCCGCCTCGTCCTGGGGGGCGTGGAGCTCTCGGACGAGAGCAAGACCGTCACCGTGGACGGGGAGCCGGTGAACCTGACGCCTGTGGAGTTCGGGATATTGCGCCTATTGATGTCCCAGCCCGGGAAGGTGTTTTCTTCCCGGGAGATCTACCGCCGGGTGTGGGGAGAGGCCCCCATGGGGTCGGAGAACGCCGTGCCCGTCCACATCCGGCACATCCGGGAGAAAATCGAGATCAACCCCTCGGACCCCCGCTATATCAAGGCGGTGTGGGGCCTGGGCTATAAAATGGAGGGAGACACATGCAAACCCTGAGACGCCATCCCCTGGCCAAGGCCGTGGCTATATTGCTGCTGACGCTGAGTATGCTGGCTTCTCTGCTTACCGGAGGCGCCACGGCGGCGCTCTACAGTTACGGCGCCCTGGATTCCAACTCCGCCTTCTCCCAATGGTCCGCACAGCTTCTGAAAGAGCGGCTGTGGTATTTGGGCCTTGGCATCGGAGAAATCACCAAGCTCTCCGAATTCATGGCGCGGCTCCCCACAGGGGAAGAAGCGGATCAAGAGGACTTTACGGCATATCTGCAAAATGTCTCGGAGGGGACCAGCTTGCGCTGGGAGCTGAGCCTGCAGTCCAGCGGCAGGGTTATTTTGGGGAATATGGAGGAGTGCCGGGCGGAATTGGGGGAGGACTGCGCGGCGCTCACATACACCAGGGCTTACTCCATCCCCTTTCAAGACATGCTGGCCATGGACGGGTCCCTGCCCTCCACGGTGGAGAGCGGGGTGCCCGTGTACCTCACTGTCTATGTGGTCCCTGGCCTGGGGGAAAGCGACTATTTCGCCTGGGTGAATTCTCTCGTCGATGACTGCGTGGCTGCCGGGTGGTGGCTGGCCGTGGCCTGCGCCGTGTTCCTGG
>CALWOS010000201.1 GCA_944383185.1 uncultured Oscillospiraceae bacterium | reverse complement strand
GGTGCAGGAATGGCTCCAGCTTCAGTTCCTCCGCCGCGATCCGGAAGCCGATTTCAAAGCTGGCGTGGGAGGGCAGCATGTATTCGTTGGCCAGGGGGGCCAGGCGCTTGGCGCACAATGCCGCCACTACGGAGATATATCCGTCCACCACCACAGGGATACGCTCCAGTGCCGCGCCGAGAAAAACGCCGCACATGGCGCACAGGTCCAGCCCGCCCACCTTGCTGAGCACATCGATGGGGTCCTCGGGGGCGGGCTTCTCCCTGTCCAAGGCGGTCTGCACCACCAAGCGCTTTTTCTCCAGGGCTGCGTCAGTGATGCCGCCGCCCCGGCCCACCACATCCCGCACCGGCGTCCCGGTGAGGGCGGCCAGCACAGCGGCGGAGGTGGTGGTGTTGCCGATGCCCATCTCCCCAACTCCCAGGATCTGCACGCCGTCCCTGGCGGCGGCCTGGGCCTGCCGGATGCCGACGGCGATAGCGTTTATCGCCGTTTCCCGGTCCATTGCCGCTTCCCGGTAGAGGTTCCGGGTACCGTGGGCCAGTTTCTCGGAAAGGACGCCGGGACAGTGGAAATCGGCATTCACACCCACATCCACCACCACCAGCTCGTCCCCGTAATGGGCTGCCAGGGTGGCCGCGCCGGTCTTGCCCCGGGTAAGGTTGATGGTCTGGGCCAAGGTAACGCTCTGGGGCGCGGAGGCCACCCCTTCCTCCACCACGCCGTTGTCGGCGCAGAGGACCACCAGGCGGCGCTTGTCCATGGGGTTGTCCAGCTTCCCGGTGATGCCCGCCACGCGGATGGAGATCTCCTCCAGGCGGCCCAGGCTTCCCGGGGGTTTGGCCAGCTGGGCCTGCCGGGCCTCCGCCCGGGACATGGCCTCCTGGTCCAGAGGGCGGATCTGCCCCAAAATCTGCCGCAGTTCTTTCTCGTTCATCGCTCTCCGCTCGCTTTCTCTCTCAAAGGCGCACGGGAACCGGTGCGCGCAGGCACATGCTGTCCTCCGTCACACGGCAGTCCCAAGCCAAAATGTTCACCCCCACCCCGGCGGCAGCCCGGAGCGCCGCACCGAAAGCGGGGTCTGTAGCGTCATTGGGCGTAAAATACGCCACACCCTCCATCTGGATCACCAGCAGGACATAAGCGCCGTTCCCAGCTGCCGCCCAGTCCGCCAGCTCCCGGAGATGCCGCGCGCCCCGGAGGGTGGGCGCGTCGGGGAAGCGGGCCACGCCGCCATCTTCCAGCGTCACGCCCTTTACTTCCAGGAAACTGGGTCTGCCGTCCTTTTGAAAGGAAAAGTCAAAGCGGCTGTCTCCATGGCGCTGCTCGGCGCGCAGATCCGCCACTGGGCCAAACACCCCGGCCTCCAGGGCCTCCCGGGCCGCCTGGTTGGGGGCCTGCGCGTCCATATTGATCAGGCGCGCACCCTTCCACACGGCCACCAGGTCCCAGGCGGTTTTCCGCCCGGGGCGCACGCCCGGGGTGAGGATTACCTTCGCCCCGGGCACCAGAAGCTCCCGGCAGCGGCCGGTGTTCTTCACATGGCATGTGAGCGCCTCTCCCCACTCCGTCTCCACACGCGCCACAAAGCGGTTGGGCCGCTCCAGGAAAACCGCCCGGGTTACGGAGCGGTAACGCATCTCACTCCGCCTGGAAGCCGGCCTGGAAGGCCTTGCGGTTCATCTCCAGGAACTGGGGCTTGACACAGGCGGCAAGAGCCTTGTCCCAGTCCAGGTCCCCCAGGCCCAGAGCCTTGACCATGGCCCCCAGGAGCACCACATTCGCAGCCTTGATGTTGCCCAGCTCCTGGGCGATACCGGCGGCCTCGATGACCTGGGTGTTCACCTTTTCCTTCACCCGGTCCAGGGCGTCATGGGGATAGGCGCAGGCACCCTGGAGTGTGGGCAGGGACGGGATCTCCTGATCGTTGACGATGACAAAACCGCCGGGCTTCACATCGTCCAGATAGCGGAGGGCCTCCATCTTCTCAAAGGCCACCAGTACGTCCGCCGCACCCTTGCCGATAATGGGAGAATAGACCTTCTCCCCGTAGCGCACCTGGGTGGTGACGCTGCCGCCCCGCTGGCTCATACCGTGGATCTCGGACATCTTTACATCGTAGCCGGCGTCGATAAGACCGGTGGTCAGAATTTTGCTGGCAAGGATGGTCCCCTGGCCGCCCACGCCGCAGAGGACGACGTTTTTCACTTCAGGCATCTCACTTCTCCTCCTTCCCGATGGCGTCCTTGGGACACAGCTGGGCGCACACGCCGCAGCAGGCGCAGGCATTGCCATCGATCTGCGCCAGCTTTTTCTCCCCGTCAAAGCGGATGGCGGGGCAGCCCAGCTTCATGCAGCTTTTGCAGCCGATGCACTTTTCAGTGTCCACGGTGTAGGGCACGGTGTTCCGGCCAAACTCCGCAAGATCCTCGGGGCTGTATTTCTTCAGGGCGCAGGGATAGCGGGTGACGATCACCGCCGGACCGTCATAGGCCATGGCCTCCTTGAGGGCCGTGCGGACCGCAGCCAGGTCCATGGGATCCACAGTGCGGATGAAGGAGATGCCCAGGGCTTTGACGATCTCCGGGATGGAAATATCGTTGGCCTTGCCGCCGCCCAGGACATAGCCGGAGCCGGGGTTTTCCTGATGGCCGGTCATGCCGGTAGTGCGGTTGTCCACGATGCACATGATGATCCGGGAGCGGTTATAGGCCGCTTCCAGCAGGCTGTTCATGCCCGTATGGAAGAAAGTGGAGTCGCCCATGACGCCGATGATGCGCTCTTTTCCGCCGAACTTGTCGATAACCTTCTGCCCGCCGTGGGGCACGGAGAAGCCGGCGCCCATGCACAGGGCGATGTCCTTGGCGTTCAGGGGCGGGTTTCCGGAAAGGGCGTAGCAGCCGATGTCGCCCACCAGGATGACGTCCTTGAGCTTGCCCAGCTCATAAAAGAACCCGGCGTGGGGACAGCCGGCGCAGAACGTGGGGGGACGGGGGGCCAGGACGGACTTGTCATACTCGATGAGCTCCGGCTCCTCCCCCAGAAGAGCACGGCGGATGATGTCGGGATTGAGCTCCCCTTCTCTGGGAATCAGGGCCTTGCCGGTACACGCGATGCCCAGCATGCGCACATGCTCCTCCAAGTAGGGCTCCAGCTCCTCGATCACGTAGAGCTTGTCCACCTTGGACGCAAACTCCCGGATCAGCTTTTCAGGCAGGTGGCTGGTAAATCCCAGCTTCAGGTAAGACGCGCTGTCGCCGAAGACCTCCCGGGCATAGGTATAGGCCACGCCGGAGGTGATGACACCGATGGCGGTGTCGTGCATCTCCATGCGGTTGAGCGGCGTTTCCTCCGTGAAAGCCTGGAGCCGTGCCATGCGCTTTTCCAAAGAAGCGTGCATGAGCTTGGCCATGGCGGGCACGGGGTTATATTTGGTCAGGTCCCGGACGAAAGGCTTCTTCTCCTGCGGCTGGACCTCACCGAATTCCACCAGGGACTTGCTGTGACAGACGCGGGTGGTCATCCGCAGCATTACCGGGACGTCAAATTCCTCGCTGATGCGGAAGCCCTCCACCATCATGTCCTTGGCCTCCTGGCTGTCGGAGGGTTCCAGCATGGCGATCCGGGCGCCCCTGGCATAGTAACGGTTGTCCTGCTCATTCTGAGAGGAGTGAAGCCCGGGGTCGTCGGCGGAGATGAATACCATGCCGCCGTTGACGCCGGTGTAGGCAAAGGTGAACAGCGGGTCCGCCGCCACGTTTACGCCCACCATTTTCATAGCGGCCATGCTCCGCCCGCCCATAAAGGAAGCGCCGATGGCCGCTTCCATGGCAACCTTTTCATTGGGGGCCCACTCGGAGCAGATGTCCTTATACTTGGCGGAGATTTCCTCCAGGATCTCCGTGCTGGGGGTGCCGGGATAGGCGCTGGCGAAGGAGACGCCCGCTTCATAGGCGCCCCGGGCCACGGCCTCGTTCCCGCTGAGGATATGTTTCATGCTTGCTCACTCCTAACGCGACTGAAATAAAAAGCCGATTTCTGCTCTATCTTACGGCAAAACCGGGGGCAACGTCAAGATGCCGGGAAAAATTCACTCATTGCAGCATCTCCAGGAACTCTGCCTCTGAGAGCACGGGGACGCCCAGGCTGCGGGCCTTCTCCAGCTTGCTCCCGGCGGCCTCCCCGGCCACCACGAAGCTGGTTTTTTTGGAGACGCTCCCGGCAGCGCGGCCACCCAGGGCCTCGATGCGCGCCGTGGCCTCCTCCCGGGTGAAGTGCTCCAGCGCCCCCGTTAGGACAAAGGTTTTCCCGGCGAAGCGCTGGTCCGCCCCGGCGGTCTCCCCGGTAAAGTCCACGCCCGCCTGGCGCAGAAGAGCAATCTGATGCTGGGACTGAGGCTGGGCAAACCATTCCTGGAGGGAAGCGGCGGTGATAGGCCCAATGTCCGCAATGGCCTGGAGCCGGTCAAAATCCGCCGCCATCAGCGCGTCCAGATCGGGAAACTCCAAAGCCAGGGTCTTGGCCGCCTTCTGTCCCACCTGGCGGATGCCAAAAGCGCTCAGAAGCCGGGCCAAGCCTCGGGTTTTGCTGTCGGCAATGGCATTTATGAGATTCTCTGCGGATTTCTTCCCCATGCGCTCCAGTTTGGCCACCGGCCCTGCTTCCAGGTAGTAAAGCCTGGCCGGGGAGTCGATGAGCCCAGCGTTCACCAGGGCCTCCGCCACCGCGGGGCCCAGGCCCTCAATATCCATGCCCGTCCGAGAGGCAAAGTGAACGATGTTCCGCAGAAGCTGGGCCGGGCACTCTGCCCCGGTGCAGCGGAAGGCCGCTCCGTCCGGGTCCCGGACCACCGCCGCCCCGCACACCGGGCAGGTGTCCGGGAGATGGTAGGGCACGGTGCCCTCCGGGCGCTTGTCCAGATTGACGGAGAGAACCTCCGGGATAATCTCTCCGGCCTTGTGGACGCGGACGGTGTCCCCGATGCGCACGTCCAGCCGGTCAA
>CALWOS010000200.1 GCA_944383185.1 uncultured Oscillospiraceae bacterium | reverse complement strand
GGGCTGCCGTCCGCGCCTACTTGCCCGGTAAAAAAGCCGGGGTTCAGCGGGCTGCTCCGAGGTCAGTTCAGCGGGGCTGCGCCTTACGGCCTTGCACCAGACGGCCGCTCTCTGAAAGGGTCTGCCGTGCTTACTACTCCTCTTCCTCGCATTTTGAACAGCTCTAAAGTAGCAGATTTTGCCGCGCTTGTCAACCAAAATTTTGCCTGGCTGGAAAAGCAACGCTTTTCCAGCCAGGCATGGCTGCGGTTTTGGCGGATGGTCAACTGCGTTTGACCCCGCAGCCAGTGAGGATTTCGGCCTCCTCCTGAGCCGGGACGGTGATGACAACCCGGTCCCCGGCGTCCAGGATCACCGCCAGGGGGTACTCCGCGGCGTTGACGGCATAATACTGCTCCGGGTCGGCGCGGAGGCTCAGATAGTAGTAGCTGTTCCCCTCCAGCACCGCGGCGCGGATGTCGGCAATGGCGCCCCGGACCTCTTGGGTGCCCGCGGCGGGGAGCTGGCTGTCGTCGATCAGGTGGTTGGTGGCCAGCATCTGGCGGTAGGCCTCCTCGCACTCCAGCACCGTGGCGCCCGTGGCCACGATCTGATACTGCTGGACGTTCACCATGGCGTACATCTTCACCAGGCCCGCCGCGTCCTTCAGGGACATGAAGTAGGTGGGCTCCCCGCCGATGTTCAGCAGCAGGGGGAAGGTGGCGGTGTAGTTGAGGTGCTGGACCTGGCCCTGGGCGCTGGACATGGCGGAGTACTCTTTCGCGCCGGCGCAGGGGTAGTACTTGGTCTCCTTGGTGCGCTGGTTCACCAGGAGGAAGCCCACATTGGACTGGTCCCCGCCCACGGAGGTGACGCCGGTGTACATATAGACGTCATCCCCAATGACAATATAGTTGTACCCTTCCGTGGTGACGGTCACGTCCCGCTGGCCGAAAATGGAGTTGAGCCAGCCGTTTTGGTACATGCCGTAGTAGTCGTACTGCTGGACGATGAGGTCGGCGTCATAGAGCCGGTCCACCCAGGCGGGGACCTCTTCATAATAGCTGCTCTCCCCGGTGATGGCGTTTACCAGTACAGCGCCCCGGATATCCGTACCGCCGAAGAGGCCGATGGTCTTGACGATTTTGGGGCAGATCCAGTAGGGGACGCCCTCCTCGTTGATCTCAAAGACCGGTTCGGCAAACATGGTGGTGGGATAGTGAAAGCGGAGATGGCGGTACAGGTTCCGGGAGAAGTGCTCCGCGGTAGTGTATTTCATCCCCTCATCCAGGCGCACCACGTCCACGTTCTGGGTGACCATGTCGATGACGATATAGGCGGGGAGGCCGGCGGAGCGGTTGTTAAACCACTTGATGATGTCTCCATAGACCAGGGGCGTCACCCGGACCGGGCGGCCCTGGTAATTGATCTGAGTATAGTTGTCTGCCACTTCGAACTGACTGACCATGTCCGCCAGCTCGCCCAGCTTCCGGTCCCCCAGGCGCATGGCGGAGGCCTCGTCCAGCATGGGGATCTGATCGTAGGAGACCTCGGCCACCTCGCTGGCGAAGTCCCCGTCCTCCACGGGGAGAAGCCTTTGGTAACTGGCGGCCCGGAGGACCTGCCAGGAGAGGATGCCGCCCACCAGGCACACGGCCAGGATGGCCAGGATCAGGAAGAAGGGGATTTTGCAGCTGCGGCGGACAAAGGCAAAATAGTCCTTCCCGGTCTGAGCCTGGAAGCCCGAAGTGATGAGAGCGCTGATGCAGTAGAGGATCAGAAGCAGCGCCAGGAAGGAGTAAAACTCCGGAGCCTGGGGGTTCAGGGGGGGCAGGACCACATAGAAATACACTCCGCCCACAACCAGCGTCACCAGGAGATTGATGAGGACGCGGGCAAAGGGGCTGCGGATGGGCTTGCGGGCCTTTTTGGGTTTCCCGGGTTTGCGCGGCGGCGGGGCGGCCCCGGGTTGGAAGCCGGAAAAGGCGTTGGGGTCAAAGTTGAAGCTGCCGAATCTGAAAAGCATGGTCGTTCTCCTTTACAAAACGGGGACGAGAAGATAGCGTGCCCGGGATATCAAAGCTCACCGAAGTGGTACAGCACGGCGGTGAGGGCCGCGGGGGGCGCGGTCTCGCACCGGAGGATCCGCGGCCCCATGGAGCAGGGGGTGAGGCCGCCCGCCTGAAGGAAGTCCGCCTCCTCCGGGGCAAAGCCCCCTTCCGGGCCGGTGAGAATGGCGGCGGAGGCGGCGGTTTGGGGAGCGGCTTCCAGGGCGGCGCGGAGCGGGGTGCGCTCCCCGGTCTCATAGAGGAAGAGGGGGAGCTCCATCTCCTTTGCCGCGGCAAGGGCCGACGGGAGGTCCGGCAGCACGTCCACCCGGGGGACGCGGCCCCGGCCGCTCTGCTTGGCGGCCTCCAGGGCAATGCGCTGCCACCGCTGGAGCTTCCGGGGCAGGGAGCCCTTTTCCGGCCGGGCCACGCAGAAGCGGCTCAGGAAAAAGAGGATCTCCGCGGCGCCGCACTCCGTGCACTTCTGCACGATGAAATCGCTGCGCTCCCCCTTGGGCAGACCCGCCAGGATGC
>CALWOS010000199.1 GCA_944383185.1 uncultured Oscillospiraceae bacterium | reverse complement strand
GGTCCGGCGCCGGGGAGGAGTCAAAGTCCCCCACCACCAGATCCGCCGGGAGCCCCCTGGCGGCCAGATGCCCGTAACCCCCGTCCGCGGCGATCACAAAATCCTCCGCCCCCGGGGCAAAGCCCTGTCCGTCAAAGTCCCCTGCGCCTACGATATAGCAGTTACCCATTTCCTTTTCCTTTCCCGCCTGAGCCCCCTTCCCGTCAGAAGGGCTGTTTCTTGTCCGTCAGCTGCATGGTGAGCCATTTGAGCTCTGTGAAGTCGTCCATGGAGTACTTTCCGCCCTCCCGGCCATAGCCGCTGTCCTTTACGCCGCCGGAGGGGGCGGTGGTGCCGCTGAGGAAGGTGGTGTCGTTCACGTGGACCATGCCCGCCTCCAGGCGCAGCCCCATGTCCCAGGCCTTTTCCAGGTCGTGGGTCAGCACGGCGGCGGAGAGGCCGTAGCTGTTGTCGTTGCACAGGCGCAGCCCTTCCTCCGTGTCCGCCGCGCGGCTGACACAGGTGACCGGGCCGAAGAGCTCCTGGCGGAACACGTCCATCTCCGGCGCCACGTCCGCCAGAACCGTGGGGAAGTACCAGGGCCCGTCATAGCGCCCGCCGGTGAGGAGCCGGGCCCCCTGGGCCACGGCGGCGTCCACCAGCGCTTGCAGCTCCCGGCACTTCTCCGGCCGGATCAGAGGGCCGATGCGTGTCTCCTCCCTCCCGGGGTCCCCCACGGGCAGGGCCTCCGCCCGGCGGACCAGGTGGGTAAGAAAGTCCTCATACACCGGCGCCTCCGCCACGACGCGGGAGGTGCACATGCACACCTGCCCCTGGTGGCAGAAGGCCCCGTAGGCGGCGATGTCTGCGGCCTGGGCAGGGTCAAAGTCCCGGAGCACCAGCAGCGGGTTTTTGCCCCCCAGCTCCATGGCAATTTTCTTCAGCTGCCCGGCGGCTTTGGCGGCGATGGCCTTCCCCACGGCCCCGGAGCCGGTGAAGGTGACCATTTTCACCCGCCTGTCTAAAACCAGCAGGTCGCCGATCTCCCCACTTTCCCCAGGCACCACGTTGAGCACCCCGGCGGGCAGCCCCGCCTCCTCCATCACCGCGGCGATCTCCAGGCCGATGGCGGGGGTGAGGGGCGAGGGCTTGAGCACAAAGGTGCAGCCCGCCGCCAGGGCGTAGGCCAGCTTCTTGATGGCCAGAATCAAAGGGTAGTTGAACGGCGTGATCCCCAGCACGACCCCCAGTGGGCTGCGCACCGCCAGGGACACCTGCCCCGGGCAGATGGGCTGGAGCACCTCCCCGTGGAGGCGGCGGCACTCCCCCGCTGCCAGGCGCAGCACCCCGGCGCTGCCCAGGACCTCCCCCCGGGCCTTGTACCGGCAGGAGCCGCTCTCCCGGATCAGGAGCTCCGTGAGCTCGCCCTCCCGGCGTTCAAAAATCTCTGCCGCCCGGAGCAGGAGCTTTTCCCGCAGGTCGGGCATGGTTTTGCCCCAGCCCGCCCGGGCGGCCTCCGCCGCGGCCAGAGCCGCCTCCGCCTCCGCCGGACCGGCCATGTGGACCCGGGTCACCAGGCTGCCGTCCGCGGGGTCCCGGATCTCCGACACCCGCCCGCTTGCAATCCAGGCGCCGTTGATATATAATAAGTACTCGTCTCGCATGGATATTCCCCCTTTTGACAGTCTTTTTTCTGTTTTCAGTATAAAATAAGCAAAAGCTTGCTGTCAATTCTCATTTGCCTCCCGGAAGGGAACTGCGCTTTCCCGAAATATGATGCAACTTTGGAACTTTTTCAGGTTAAACTCTGTCTTACAGAAAAGCGGCGGCATGGGACGCGACACCCGCGCCGCAGCAGAATACATGATGATCACAAGGAGAATCCGCATGAAACACTGGAAGATTCTGATTCCCGCACTGGTTCTGGCCCTGGGCCTCACCGCCTGTGGCGGCGACGAGACCGAGACCCAGGCCCCCAGCACCACGGCCCCGGCCTCCCAGGCCCCCGTGACAGACGCCCCCGGCACCCAGGCTCCCGGCACCCAGGCGCCGTCCTCTGGTGACGCCACCAGCTCCGACCTCACCGACGCCGGCGCCAGCCGCCCCGCGGAGGGAACGCTTACCTATTCTGTCAGCGGTGCGGAGCAGCAGATGGCCGCGGAGCTCTATGACGCTGTCGACTACACCCTCTACTTGCCCGCGGAAGGCTGGAACATCACCGAGGAAGACGGGACACTTCGGGTGGAGTACAGCGACAACACCGCTGACGCCATGGAGATCAGCTTCGCCGCGGGTGCGGATGCCGCCGCGCTGAAAACCGGCCTGGACGCCATGGGCAGCTTTGACGCCGGCGAGGAAATCACCAATGCCGCCGGACTGTCCGGCACCCACTACACCGGCAGCGCCGGTGACGTCCACTACTCCGCCTACGCCTTCCCCAGCGCCAACGGCGCGGTCCTGGTGGTCATCCAGGCCGACCTGGGCGCTGACGGTACGTCCAACGCCAACGAGCTGCTTATGGAGGCCATGGTGGACACCCTGATGGCCTGGTAAAGCTGCCGGAAACGGCCCGCTTTTTCCAAGAACTCCAAAAAGCAGGAACACCTGGAAGAAAAATGCCTTCTTCCAGGTGTTTTTGCTTTATTTCACGACAGGGTTTTCCAGCGCGCCGATGCCGTCGATCTCGCACCGGACCATGTCTCCGGGCTGGAGGAAGCAGGGCGGGGTCATGCCCATGCCCACCCCGGCGGGGGTCCCCATGGCGATGACGGTGCCGGCCAGGAGGGTCATGTCCCGGCTCAGCTCCGCCAGGACCCAGGGCACGTCAAAGATCATCAGGGCGGTGTTGCTGCTCTGCCGGAGCTCCCCGTTCACATAGCTGCGGATGCCCAGGTCCGGGGGCTGGGGCAGCTCGTCCCGGGTGACGATATAGTGGCCCATGGCGGAAAAGCCGTCCATGCTCTTGCCGAAGTACCACTGGCTGTGTCCGGCCTGGACATTCCGGGCGCTCACGTCGTTGAACACCGCGTAGCCCAGCACATAGTCATAGGCCGCCTCCGGGGCCACGTTCTTGGCGTCCCGGCCCAGGATCACCGCCAGCTCTGCCTCGTAGTCCAGGCTGTCCACCACCGGGGCGTGGCTGGGGATGGGCTCCCCGGGGCCGATGACCCGGGTGGCCCGCTTGGAAAAGTAGACCGCCTGTTTCTTTTCTCCGAAAACGTCGTTCCGGTACCGGGCGGCCTCCTGGGCATGGGCGTGGTAATTGAGGCCCAGGCAGAGGATGTCCTGCCGGGGCCGGGGCATGGCCGCCCGGAGCTCCGCCGCCGCCAGGAGGATGCTTCCATGTTCCGGAAGGGCCGGCAGGCCCTTCTCCCCTATGGCCAGGATCAGCTCCGGCATGTCCCTGGCGGGCAGCCCAACCGCGCCGCAGGGCACGATCCCCGTACCGGCCCGGTCCAGAAAGCCTGGCAGGGTCTGTCCCCGATATGTATAGGTCAGCAGCTTCATGCGCCGCGCTCCCCCTCTTTTTATTTGATCAGCCGGAAACCGCCCACAATGGGCAGTTCCTTCATCTGGCCCCGGAGGGCGGCGGAGATGCCCTTGAAAAAGCCCACGATCCCGCCGGCGCCCAGCACCAGCCCGGCGATCCAGCCGAAAAAGCCGACGGAAAAGCACGCCTGGCTGACGATCCACACCAGCAGCAAAAGCAGGCCCTGGTTGGCATGGAACCGGCAGAAGGGGCTCTTGGGCCGGAGCACCAGGGGCAGGAAAAACAGCACGCCAAAATAGCTCAGCGCCGCGATGTTCCGGTTGGCCTGGGCGTCCAGGTCCTGAGGGCCCATGTAGGGCGGCGTGTAGCCCCCTGTGTTCCGCCGGGCGTCCTCCCGGCCGGTGTAGCGCCAGGCGCCCGGGCCGGTCCACCCCTGGTTCTGGCTCTGGCCGGGGTTCCAGGCGCCGCCCCGCGCGTTCTGGCGCTGGGTGCGCTCCCGGCGCCGGTTCTCCTTCTCCCAGGGTTCCTTTTCCCGCCCGGTCTCCTTTTCCCAGGGCTCCTGATCCTGCTGGCCGCGGGCCTGGGACCCGGATCTGGTTTCCTCCCGGGGCGCCTCCGCCTGGGCTGCGGCAGCGCCGCCGGCTGTACTGCCGGCGGCGCCGGCGCCGGGTACCGCCGCGCCGCAGGAGGGGCAGACCTTGGTGCCGTCCGCCAGATATACACCACATTTTTTGCAAAAGGCCATGGTGACGTCTCCTTTTTTCTTTCTGACAACACCAGTATAGCGCAGGAGACAGGCTTTTGCAAGCGGCGGGCCGTTACGCGCAGAAACGGTGCTTGCCGATGACCACAATCAGCGGCCGGGACCAGATCCAGGTGCTGGTGGCGGTCTCGGGGTTGAAATAGTACAGCGCGCCGCCGGAGGGGTCCGCGCCGTTGAGGGCGTCCTGGGCCGCCTGGTAGCAGGATTCCTCCACGGGTTCATTGAACTGTCCGTCGTCGATGCAGGAGAAGGCCCCCTTCTGGAAAATGACGCCGGACATGGTGTTGGGGAAGGAAGGGTGCTCCATGCGGTTGAGCACCACCGCCCCCACGGCCACCTGGCCGTTATAGGGCTCGCCCCGGGCCTCGGCGGAGATGAGCCGGGCCAGGAGGTTCAGATCCGCGCTGCTGCTCTGGGTGGCGGAACCGCCCCCGGAGATCCCCAGGGCCTCCAGGGTCTCCGTCCCCGCCTTGCCGTCCACCGTCAGGCCGTTTTTTTCCTGAAAATACCGCACGGCCTTTTCCGTGGCGCTGCCGTATACGCCGTCCACGGAGCCGGTATAATAGCCCCATTCCTTCAGTTTTGTCTGGATCTGGCTGACCACGGAGCCCGTGGCCCCCTTCTGGTAGGTAGCCGCTTCCGCCAGGCGCACCAGCGCCACCAGGGAGATGTTCAAAGCGAATATCACGGCCAGGCACAGCGTCAGTTTCCGTTTGTCCGTCATGGCGTTTCTCTCCTTTTTTCCGGCTGCAGGCTTTTTTCGCACGCCGCGCAGCCGGGGTCTGCACATAGTTTGCAGAGAGTTTCCGCCCCTATACCACGAAAAAATTGTCAACCCGCCGCAAAAAATAACCGCGCCGCGAAAGCCGAAAGCTCTCGCGGCGCAGTTTTCCGTTGGCCCTTCTCACCGGGCCAGGGTGCGGATTTCCTCCAAAGCGGTGTCCAGGAAGCGCTCCAAAGGCATGGCGCCCTGATCTACGCCGGCGCGGGTGCGCACGGCCACGGTACCGGCCTCCGCCTCCTTGTCCCCCACCACCAGCATGTAGGGGATTTTCTGCATCTGGGCCTCCCGGATCTTGTAGCCGATCTTCTCGTTCCGGTGGTCGGTCTCCAACCGGAGCCCCGCCTTGTCCAGGGCCTCCGCCACCTGATCGGCATAGGCCGCGGCCCGGTCCGTGATGGGCAGCACCTTCACCTGCACCGGGGCCAGCCACAGGGGGAACGCGCCGGCAAAGTGCTCGGTGATGACGCCGATGAAGCGCTCAATGCTTCCCAATACCACCCGGTGGATCATCACGGGGCGGTGCTTCTGGCCGTCCTCCCCCACATATTCCAGTTCAAAGCGCTCGGGAAGCTGGCTGTCCAGCTGGATGGTGCCGCACTGCCAGGTGCGGCCCAGGCTGTCCGCCAGGTGGAAGTCCAGTTTCGGTCCGTAGAAGGCGCCGTCGCCCTCGTTGATGACAAAGTCCTTGCCCATGTCCGTGATGGCGTTTTTCAGGATGTCCTGGTTCCGCTCCCACTCCTCCACGGTGCCGATGTGGTCCTCGGGCATGGTGGAGAGCTCAATGGTGTAACTCAAACCGAAGGTGGAGTACACCTCGTCGAAGAGGCGCACCGTCTCCTGGATCACGTCCTTCATCTGCTCCCGGGTCATGAACACGTGTGCGTCGTCCTGGGTAAAGCAGCGGACCCGGAACAGGCCGTGGAGGGCGCCGGAGAGCTCATGCCGGTGCACCAGGCCCAACTCGCCCACCCGCAGGGGCAGGTCCCGGTAGGAGTGGGGCTCGCTTTTATACACCAGCATACCGCCGGGGCAGTTCATGGGCTTGATGGCGTAGTCCTCCCCGTCGATGACCGTGGTGTACATGTTCTGCTTGTAGTGGTCCCAGTGGCCGCTCCGCTCCCAGAGCTTCCGGTTGAGGATGACGGGGGTGGAGATCTCCACATAGCCGTATTTCTTGTGGACGCGCCGCCAGTAGTCGATGAGGGTATTTTTCAGCTCCATGCCCTTGGGCAGGAAGAAGGGGAAGCCGGGGCCCTCCTCGGTGAGCATGAAAAGGCCCAGCTCCTTCCCCAGCTTCCGGTG
>CALWOS010000198.1 GCA_944383185.1 uncultured Oscillospiraceae bacterium | reverse complement strand
TTTATTAAAACACTGTAACCTCTGTTGAGAGGTTATAATTTACTGATATTCAAATCCTAATTTGTAAAAAGATATTTTTCGCCGTTTTGTGGATTCTGTATATCAAAAAAGGAGAAACCATATACCGAACTATAGACTTTTTCCTATAATTCCTTTATACTGTCTTTATTGCAACACATCCGGGACAGGAGGCCTTTTATGAAGGAGAGATACACCATCGGCGAGGTGGCGGCGCTGCTGAACATGTCACCCCAGACCCTGCGCTTTTATGACAAGAGCGGCGTCGTGGTCCCGGATTATACGGATCACAAGACCGGATACCGCTACTACAGCTATGACCAGTTCTGTTACATCAGCCGGGTAAAGTACCTCCAGCAGTTTGGCTTCAGCCTGGAGGAGATCCGGGAGGCCCTGGCTTCCAACGACACCCGACGCTTCCGGGCGTTCCTCCGCCAGCGGCGGAAAAGCCTGCTGGAGGAGCGGGACCGGCTGGACGGTCTGATCCAGGACCTGGACTGGTATATCGACTATTACGGCTATCTGGAGACCCACGACTACAACGGCCTTCCCTGCCGCCAGCGGGAGCCGGAGCGCTATCTCCTGGCGGAGCCCTTTCTCCCCGGGGAGAGCATCTACGGTACCGCCGGCAAGCGCCTGACCCAGCTCCAGCACAGCGACGCCTTCGCCGGGGCGCACTTTCTCCGCTGCCATGGCTATCTCTTGGACTACGACGCGCTGATGGCGGGAAAGGTCCTCCCCACCCACTACTGCATCCATCTGCGCCAGCACCCGTCCATAGACCACCCCAGGCTGCTGACCGTCCCCGCAGGGGATTACCTCTGCGTCCAGGCCCGCATCCTGACGGAGCCCTTTGACGGCCGCCCCCTGCGCCGCTATTTCCGGGAGCCCAAGGCAAAGCGGCTGGTGCTGGCCAACGAGTATGAGGACAATTTCACCGATTTCCAGGACTGCGTCTACGAGATCCAGATCCGTCAGGAACCCGGTCTTCCCTCCTAGCAACCGCCCTACATGCCAAAAGCGCCCTCTCCCTCGCGGTACATCCGCGAAAGAGAGGGCGCTTTTCTTTTGGTATTTACCGCCCGGCAAAGAAGCGCCGGATCTCCTCTTCCCCGGCGGCGGCGCTGCCCTGGATGCAGTCGCTCCTGCCGCCGCCCCGGCCGGAGAGGGCGGCGTTGAGGGCTTTGGCCAGGGGACGCAGATCTTCGTCCGGGGCAACCACGGCGTAGCGCCAGCCTTCCCCTTCCCCGCCGGCAAATACGGCGCAGCGCCCCCCCGCGGCCTGGGACACCGCCGTGGCCAGGCGCCGGGCGCTGTCCGGCGGGAGGGGCGGCTCGATGAGCAAAGTATCCCCCGCTCCCCGGTACCGCTCTGCCCGGGCGGCAAAGGCCGCGCCCTCCCACTGGGCGGCGCGCTCCCGCTCCTGGCGGAGTTCTTCCTGGAGATGCGCCACAGCCGGGGCCGTCTCCAGAAGCTTGGCCGAGGTGAGGCGGCTCACCGCCGCGTTCTGTTCCCAGACGTCCAGGACATGCTCCACCGCCCTGCGGCCGCACTTGAGCTCGACGCGTGCGCCGCCCCGGCTGCGGATGCAGCTGAGGAACTTCACCAGCCCCAGCTCCCCGGTGCGCTGGACGTGGAGCCCGCAGCAGGCGCACAGGTCCGCCCCGGGAAAGCGCACCAGGCGAACCGGGCCGTCGATGGCCTTTTTGCTCCGGTAATGGAGCCTCTCCAGCTCCGCCGGCGCGGGGGTGAAGATCTCCACCGGCACATTTTCCCGGATCAGGGCGTTGGCCTGGCGTTCCAAAGGCGAAAGCTGTTCCATGCTGAATTCCGCGTCAAAGTCGATGGTGACGGTCTCCTTGCCGATGTGAAAGCCCACGTTGCTGCAGGAAAACGCGGCGCAGATGAGGCCGCTGACGATGTGCTCCCCGCTGTGCTGCTCCACCAGGTCCCGGCGGCGCGCGCCGTCCACCCGGCCCGTTGTCTCCGCCCCTATGGGAAGCGGCGCGGCGCACAGGTGCTCAATCACGTCTCCCCGCTCCTGGACATCCAGAACGGCGCTCTTCCCCAGAAAACCATGGTCCGCCGGCTGTCCGCCGCCCTCGGGATAAAAGGCGGTACGGCTGAGGGTCACGGCCCAGC
This sequence comes from uncultured Oscillospiraceae bacterium, assembly GCA_944383185.1. Lineage (GTDB taxonomy): Bacteria > Bacillota > Clostridia > Oscillospirales > Oscillospiraceae > CALWOS01. Next base: position 4,655 of record CALWOS010000198.1, on the reverse strand, counting down.
CCCCGGGAGCCTCCCGGCAGTCCAGGACGCGGGCGGTAAAGGTCAGAAGCCCCGCGTCCTGGTAATAGAGCTTTTCCGTCATGGCCGGATCGCCCCCTCCCGGGAGAGGAGCTCCTCCAGCTTCCGCACCGTCCGGTCCGTGCCCAGGGGGCAGCGGAGGCGCAAATCGGCGTATTTCCGGTAGAGGGGCGCCCGCTGGGCGTAGATGTCCCGGATGGACATGTCCTCAGGGGCGGCCACGCCCCGGCTGTGCCGGGAGACGGCGGTCAGGCGTTTTTCCAGGGTCGAGAGCGCCGTGTCCATCCAGACGGTGATGCTCCCCTTTTTCAGGTGCTCCATGGCCCGGGGAGAGAAGACCATGCTGCCCCCGGTGGCAATGACGGTGCGCTCACAGTGGACGCTCTCCCCCACTTGCCCCTCCAGCTCCAGAAAGCGCTCCATCCCGTCCTGCTCCAGGATCTCCGGAAGGGTACGCCCCGCCCGCCGGGCGATAAGGATGTCGCAGTCCAGAAAGTCGTAGCCCAGGTGTTTGGCCAGGATGACGCCCACGGTGCTCTTTCCCGTGCCGGGCATGCCGATGAGGATGATATTGTTCATAACGGTTTCCTTTGTCTGCACAGAATTGGATATATGGAACTATTTTAACACCCCGCCTTCCCGGTGAAAAGGGATATTTTCAGCTTTTGGTGAAACTTGCGATGGTTTTTTGCGGGCCGTCCCTCCATTTCGACGGCATACGCCGCCCCACCGCCGGTACAATACAGGAAACCGGCTGCGTACTGGCCGGGGCGGTTCCCGGCGAGGACAGGCCCCGGAGAGAGGAGAAGTGGGCATGAAGGTACTGACATCGTTTAAAAACGGCCTGCTGGTGCTGTATTTTGAGGGGGAGCTTGACCACCATGAGTCCCGGGATGTGGCCCAGCGCCTGGAGCGCATCCTGGAGGAATATCTGCCCCGGGACTGCGCCATGGACCTGAGCGGGCTTCGTTTTATGGATTCCTCCGGCATCGCGGTGATACTGCGGGTGTACCGGCGCATGAAGGAGATGGGGGGCCGCGCCTGGGTGGAAAACCCCGGCACCCAGCCCCTGCGGGTCCTGGACGCCTCCGGCATTGACCGTGTGGTGAAAATCAACGTTTCAGAAGGAGTCAGGTCATGAACACGAAAAACTACATACGTCTGGAGTTCCCCAGCCAGTCCGTGAACGAGGGCTTCGCCCGGGGGGCGGTGGCCTGCTTCGCCGCCCAGCTGGACCCCACGCTGGAAGAGCTGGGGGACATCAAGACCGTGGTGAGCGAGGCGGTTACCAACTGCATTGTCCACGCCTATCCCGACACCCTGGGCAAGGTGCTGGTGAAGGCCAGGATCCTGGAGGAGAACACCCTGGAGCTGGTGATCCGGGACTGGGGCCGGGGGATCCCGGACATTGAAAAGGCCCGGCAGCCCATGTACACCACCGGCGGCGCGGACCGCAGCGGCATGGGCTTTACCATCATGGAGAGCTTCATGGACAGTCTGCGTGTGCGTTCCGCTCCGGGCAAGGGTACCACCGTCACCCTCCGGCGGAAAATCTCCCTGCGGAGCGGACGGCTATGACGGAAATGCGCGACCTGCTCCGCACGGCGCGCAAAGGGGACAAAAACGCCATGGAGCGCTTGGTCACGGAAAACGCCGGGCTCATCTGGAGCATCGCCCGGCGCTTTTTCGGCCGGGGCGTGGACGCGGACGATCTGTACCAGCTGGGCTGCATCGGCTTTCTCAAGGCCGTCCACGGCTACGACGAGGCCTTCGGCACCCAGTTTTCCACCTATGCCGTGCCCAAGATTTCCGGTGAGATCCGCCGTTTTCTCCGGGATGACGGGGCCGTGAAGGTGAGCCGGGGCGTCAAGGAGCGGGCCGCCTCCATCCGTGCCGCACGGGGCACGCTGGAACAGCGCCTGGGCCGGGAACCCACCGTCTCGGAAATCTCTCAGGAGACCGGCATGAGCCCGGAGGACATCGCCGCGGCAGAGCTGGCCACCGGCCCGGCGGAATCCCTCCAGCGGGAAAACGGGGAGGACGGCCTGACCCTGGAGCAGGTGCTGGGCGGCGACGGCCAGGAGGAGCAACTGGTGGAGCGGGTGGCGCTGCGCATGGCCCTGGAGCAGCTCCCCCAGCGGGAGCAGCGGGTGATCGCGCTGCGGTTTTATCACGGCATGACACAGGACGCCGCGGCGCGGGTCCTGGGTGTGAGCCAGGTCCAGGTTTCCAGACTGGAGCGGCGGGCCGTGGAGACCTTGCGGAAGCTCCTGGAGGCAAACTAGAGCCCCGCTCCCCTTTTATATAGCGCGGCGCCGCGATTGTCCCGCGGCGCCGCTTTCTATACTTGCTTTGTTTGATTTATTGCGATTGGGCGGAAAAAAGTCGTGCCTCGATGGCCTTCCGGCGCAGGCGGTAGTACGCAAAGCCCGTGACGTCCGCCAAAAGCCAGCCGATGGGCACGCTCCACCAGATCCCCAGCACCCCCACCGCGGGGATGGCGGAGAGGGTATAGGCCAGCGCCACCCGGGTCCCCAGGGAGATCACCGTGAGCACCACGCTCATGGCGGGCATGGCAAGGGCCCGGTAGAGGCCGTACAGGAGAAACAGGCAGCCGATGCCCAGGTAAAAAGCCCCCTCGATCCGGAGGTACGTGACGCCAATGGCAATGATCTCCGCCTCCTCCGCCGCCACGAAAATGCCCATCAACGGCCTGGCAAACAGGCACACCCCGGCGGAGATCCCCAGGCAGAACAGCACCGCCGCAATCACCGCGGAGCGGAGCCCCTTCCGGATGCGCTCCGGCTTGCGCGCGCCGTAGTTCTGGGCGATAAAAGTGGAAAAGGCATTTCCGAAATCCTGCACCGGCATATAGGCGAAGGAGTCGATCTTAACCGCCGCGGCAAACGCCGCCATCACCCCGGAGCCGAAGCTGTTCACCCGGCCCTGGACCATGAGGATGCCGAAGTTCATCACTGACTGCTGCACGCAGGTGAGCAGGGAGAAGCTGCTGATCTCCCGGAGGCGCTGCCCACACTTCCGCCAGTGCCGCGCCGCCGGGCGGAGCTCCGGGAACCGGCGGAGCGTATAGATGAGCAGCCCGATCCCGGAGAGGTACTGGGCGATGACCGTGGCCACCGCCGCGCCCTCCACGTTCCAGGAAAAGCCCATCACGAACAAAAGGTCCAGCACGATGTTGGTCACCGCCGCCACCGCCAGGAGCACCAGGGGCGCCGTGGAATTGCCCACGCCCCGGAGGAGGCAGGCAAAGAAGTTGTAGAGGAAGGTGGCCGGAAGCCCATAGAGGATGACCCACAGGTACCGGCGCATCAGGTCATAGTTCTCCATGGGCACCTGGAGCAGGCGGAGGATGCCGTCCAGCCACAGGAAGGACACCACGCTGAGGACAACGGTGAGCGCCGCAATGAGGACAAAGGAGGCGCACACGCTCTCCCGCAGCCCCTCCAGGTCCCGGCGGCCCCAGCGGATCGAGAACACCGCGCCGCTGCCCATGGCCAGGCCCAGGAGCACAGAGGTGAGAAAGGTCATCAGCGTATAAGCCGAACCCACCGCGCCCAGGGCCGCGGTGCCCAGCACCCGGCCCACAATCAGGGTGTCCGCCACGTTATAGAGCTGTTGCAGGAGGTTTCCCAGGATCATGGGCAGGGCGAAGCGCAGCATCGTGCCGGTCACCGGCCCCTGCGTGAGATCCCGCTCCATATCCTCCTGCCCCCCTCTTTCGCGGCATTTCCCGGGAAAATCCGGGATAGCTTTCCTATCATACTCCTTCCCCGGCGCGGGCGCAACCCAAAAAAATGGACGCCGCCACAGGGCGGCGTCTCGTGCTGCCGGAAAAGGCCAGTGCCTTTCCGGGAAAAGACAAAAAATGGTACATTTGGTACATTTTTAAAATCTATAGTTGATTTTCATGTCATACTATAGTATACTAAAAAATAACTATTATTATTATTTTGAAAGGGGCTTGACCATGCGGACGGATTGGCGCGCAGTTTGCGCAAGCAAGCAAGCAAGCTTGCAAGCAAAGTGTAGCCGCGCCCTTTCCCCCTGTCAAGTCTTTTTTCATAATTTATCATTTTTTTGAAGGCGTGTTTCACCCGCTTTTCCGTGGGTGAAGTGCGCCTTTTTTGCGTCTTCTTTTTTCGCGTGATTCAAAATGGGAGGGATTTAAACCATGAAAAAGAGAATGCTGGCGGCTCTGCTTGCTGCCGTCATGATGATAAGCGTGTTTCCTTCGGCGGCCTTTGCCGTTGAAGGGGACGGGGATAACCCGGACGTCCCGGCAGCGCCCGCCGTGGTGTCGGACGTGGATTCGCGTTACGACTATCAGCGCATCTTTGATGACGACAGCACACGATACGACGGACGGATCTGGACCGATAAGAGCGTCTTAACGGGCGATATTGTGTACAGCGGAAATGTTCATGAATATGACGAAAGCCCGATTTCAGATGGCTCCGGGCAAGTTACGGTAGAGCTTGATGAAAATAACGGCGAAGACTTCCTTGTATCTTACTCCGCCCTTGCCTCCACAACCAGCGTGATCAACCAGTCCCAGTCGCCCATTGACATGGTTCTGGTGCTGGACCTGTCGCCCATGAGCAACTCCGCGGCGGGCA
>CALWOS010000197.1 GCA_944383185.1 uncultured Oscillospiraceae bacterium | reverse complement strand
CAATCTCATCCGCCCGCTCCGGCAGCACGGCGAGGACCTCCGGGTCCCCGGCGTCAATGCCGAAGGAGAGCTTGTCGATGCCCTTGGCCTCCACTTCCGCCAGGGCCTTGGCAGTCTCCCCATAGAGCTCCCAGCCGGGCGTGCCCTTGACGCAGTGGACAATGGGCAGGTTCCTCCCCTCCCGGGTCTCCAGATAGTTTTCAAAATGGGTGTCCCGGGTGAAGATCACATGGCCTTTCCCGTACTGGCGCACTTTTGCCGCGATACCGGCATCCAGCTTTTCCGCCCCGGGAAAGCCCAGGGCACCGTCCACAAAGTCCTTTTGATAGTCAATGACAAACAGATACTTTTCCATGAGAATTCTCCTTCCTGTATCTTTTTTTGATATTTGATGTAAACATCTAAATCGCAGCCTGTCACTGCCGGTTCAGCCAGTCCAGGGCGGCCTGGGCGGTCCTGCGGAGCATGGCCATGGCCTGGGCCGGATAACGCCCCTGGGCCGTCTCTCCGGTGAGCATCAGCGCCGCGCAGCCGTCCGCCACGGCATTGAAGATGTCGCACACCTCTGACCGGGTCGGAACGGGATGTTCCGTCATGTTGTGGAGAAGCTGGTTCACCACCAGGAAGGGCGTCCCCGCAGCGCGGCACTGGGCGGAAATATCCTTCTGCACCCCGGGGAGCTGCCACAGGGGCATGCCGTTGCCCAGATCCCCACGGGCAATGACGATCACATCCGCCGCGTCCAGGAGCTCCGGCAGCGCCGCGGCGCAGCGCAGATCCTCGATTTTGGCATAGATTCTCGCTCCGCCGAGGCCGGCCTCGGCCATGGCCTGGCGCAGCTCCGTGAGGTTACGCCGGTGGCGCACAAAGGGGAGCATGACGCTCTCCACGCCGAATTCCGGCGCAGCCTGAAGGTTCTCCCGATCCTCCGCCGTGAGGGAGGGCATTTCCAGCTCCGTTTCCAGAGGGCACAGACTCTTACGCCCGGTAAGGATGCCGCCCCGGAGCACCTGGCAGTCCAGGGCGCCGGGTGTCTTTCCCGTGACCTCCAGGAGAAGCAGCCCATCATCCAGCTGCAGGCGTTCCCCCACGGGCAAGCGCGCCGTGACCGGCTCCGGAGTCGGGACGCCGCCTTTCCCCAGGCGCACCGTCTCCCCATCCCGGAGTTCCAGCGCCCCGGGCAGGTCCCCGATGCGGATCTCCGGGCCCTGGAGGTCAATGAGCAGCCGCGCCCGCAGGCCGGTGCGCACTTCCGCCCGGCGGAGATTTTCTATCCATTCCGCCTTGTCCCGGAGCAAGCCGTGAGACAAGTTCAGGCGGATGTCCGTCATTCCCGCCTCCAGCATGGCGGAGAGGGTCTCCATATCCCCGCAGGCGGGGCCAAAGCTGCCGTGATATTCCATGGGTTCCCCTTTCCCCGGGCAGTGCCGCCCGATTCTTGCTTATGGGAATATCCTACCAAAACACCGGGCGTTTGGCAAGGGCGGGGAAAAGCGCGCCCGCGCCCTGGGAAAAATTTTTCAGCGGAACACCTGGATTTTTCCGGCACGGCGGGGGGCAAAGCAGACGTTCCGGCGGAAATGTTTCTGGCAGGAGGCCAGAAGTCCCCGGTTTCCGTACACTCTGCCAAAAAGCCGCTGGAAACCGGCGGGATTTCCGGCGGGAAAGGGAATTGACAAACCGCGGCAGATGGGCTATGATTATTTTCAATTATAATAATCATGCATTCATATCCAAAATGCGTGGAACGGACAAGTAGGCAGGTCTGGAAGCACAGAGAGGGGGCGGTTTGGTGCAAGCCCCCGAGAAGGGCCCCCCCGAACATCACCCGTAAGCAGTTCCGCTGAACCGGCGCGCCGGCCCCAGTAGGCGGAAACGGCCGCCCCCCGTTATCGGGGTCTGAGAGTGCACGGCCCCCCGCGCGGGGCGTGAACGTAGGTGGTACCACGGAGCGTTTCGCTTCGCCCTATCGGTTTTGAAAAGCCGAGCGGGCGGGGCGTTTTCTTTTTCCGTGCGCCCCCTGGATCGGCAGTTTTTCCCTCTCTTCTTTTCCGGAAGAGGGCAGGTCCGGGAGAGACCGCTCCCCCGGCAATTTTGGAGGTGACAGCTTATGAACGGAGCACACGCGTTGGTGGAAAGCCTGCTGCGGGAAGGTGTGACACAGATCTTCGGCTATGCCGGCGCCACCATCTGTTCCCTGGCAGACGCGCTGAAGGAACACCCGGAGATCGGCTACACGCTGGTGCGCACGGAACAAAACGCCGGACACATGGCCTCGGGCTATGCCCGCCTCAGCGGGAAGCCGGGAGTTTGTCTGGTAACTTCGGGCCCCGGTGCCACCAACCTCATCACCGGCATTGCCACGGCTTATATGGACTCCATCCCCATGGTGGCCATCACCGGCCAAGTACCCAGCCATCAGCTGGGCCGGGATATTTTCCAGGAAGTGGACATCACAGGCGCCGTTGCCCCCTTCTCCAAGCACAGTTATCTGGTGAAAAACGCCGCGGACATTCCCCAGGTGGTGAAGGAGGCCTTCCACATCGCCTCCACGGGCCGTCCCGGCCCGGTGCTCATCGACGTGCCTGTGGATATCCAGGAGCAGGAACTGGGGGAG
>CALWOS010000196.1 GCA_944383185.1 uncultured Oscillospiraceae bacterium | reverse complement strand
AAAGCTCCGCTGGATCACCGAGAGCGCCCCATCCTTGGCGGCGTTTTCGATGGTCTCCACATGTTTTCCTGCCAGGGTCCGGAGCGGGGTGACGCAGCTCCGGGCCAGCTTTCCGTCGATGAGAACGCTGCATGCCCCGCAGTGGCCGGTGCCGCAGGCTTCCTTGGTGCCCTTGAGGCACTTGACGTTCCGCAGGTACTGGAGCAGCGTCTCCTTCCCTGCGTATGCTGCGGTGACGGGCGCGTCGTTGAGAGTAAATGTAACTTCCGCCATGTGTTTTCCTCCGTTTGCCGGGGCAAGGCCCTTGCATTTTTTGGGGAATTCCGATAAAATTGGGAATGCTGCCGACGACAGTGCGGATGGCAACTTGTTTCCCAGGAAAATACTATTCCGGTTTCATACTAGCAGGTCTTGGGGAATTTGTCATTATTTTTTTAAAAATATAACGATCTTGACTAAATCCCCGGGGCGGCCCTTGTGGAAGTGCCCATGGCGGGAGGGGGAGAGGGGCGGCAATGAAAAAAAGTGAAGCGTTGGTCCTGGAGTTTCTTCAGTACCAGAATCTCAGCGCGGCTTTGGACAAGCTGCGGACCCACGACGATCTGGTGGGCTACGACCACTCGGAGCTCAACTGCCTCCAGTGCATCGGCACCATGGAGCACCCCAATGTCACGGCCCTGGCGGAGCGGATGCAGATGACCCGGGGGGCCATCAGCAAAATTATCCAGAAGCTCTCGGACAAGGGGGCTGTAGCCAGCTACCAGCTTCCGGGGAACCGGCAGAAAGTATACTATGTCCTCACAGACCTGGGCCGGAGCCTCTTTGACCGCCACGAGATCCGCCACCGCCAGTGGGAGGAGGAAGAGCAGCGCTTTTACGATTCCCTGGACCAGGCCACGCTGGAGACGGTGACGGACTTCATGCGGCGGCTCAACGGCTACCTACTGCATCAGCTGGAGGAGAAGCGGCAGTAGGGCACTTTGCTGTGTTTTGCGTATAGGGTTTGTGCCAATCATAGAAAATAGCGCAAAGGGAAAAATGCCCTTGACAACCCCTTCCTTCGAGCATATATTGTTTCCTAGGAAACGAGTTTGTGGGAAACAGCTGCAGATGGAGGCTGTCTCCCGGAAACCCTGATTCCTGCCGGCCCCTCCTTTGCCGGCGCTCACAGTTTCTCCAAAAGAGATCCGGGCTCTGCATCTTGCAGAGCCCGGATCTCTTATTCATTTGATTTGATCTCCGACGCAGCGGGGCTGTCTGGATGCGTCAGTGTGTGCCGCGGTTGGCTTTCTTTTTCTTCTGGCTGCCGCGGATCAGGAGAAAGACCACGACCAGCACTACCACGGCGGCGATGGCGATGTAGAGAGCCATGTTCTGGCTGCCGCCGCTTTCCGGGGAGAGGCTGCCGGTCTTGACCTCCAGCCACAGGCTGTCCATCTCCTGGTTTACCTCAGTGGGCAGGTAGTTGAAACTCTCCCCCAGGGCCAGGATATCCTCACTGGGATAGGCGATGGGGTTGGAGGCGGACTCCGGGTCCATGTACTCCCGGGCGGCGGTGCTGGGGGCGGAGTAGCCCAGGTATTCCAGGTTCTGGGCGCAGATTTCCGGGTCGCACAGGAAGTTGATGTAGGCCTCCGCGGCCTCCTTGTTCTGGCAGCCCTTGGGGATGCACATGGCGTCAATGAAGAGGTTGAAGCCCTCCTTCGGGAAAGAGAAAGCCAGGTCCGGGTTTTCCTCAACCATCATCAGGTAGTCCCCGGCGTAGTAAGGGGCGGCCCAGGCCTCCTCGTTTTGCATCTTATCATAGATCTGGTCCATCACGTACTGCTGCACCAGGGGCTGCTGCTCGGCCAGCTTCTCCGCGGCGGCGCGCAGGTCCTCGCTGCTCTCGGTATTGATATCGATGCCCAGGAGCTGTTCGGCGGCGGCGAAGGCGTCCCGGGGGTTATCGAACATGAGGATCTTGCCGGAGTACTTCTCGTTCCACAGCAGGTCCCAACTCCCCACGTCGGCCTCGTCCACATACTTGGTGTTGTAGATGATGCCCACGGTGCCCCAGGTGTAGGGCACGGAGTACTTGTTCTCCGGGTCATAGCTGGTGTTTTTGTAGGCTTCGTCAATATACTGGTAGTTGGGGATGTTGTCGAAATTCAGCTCCTCCAGCATGTCCTCGGCAATGAGACGGCCAATCATGTAGTCGGAGGGGATGATCACGTCGTAGGAGGAGCCGCCGGTTTTGAGGCGGGTGTACATGGTCTCGTTGGAGTCGAAGGTGACATAGTTCACCTCGATGCCGGTGGCCTCGGTGAAGGCGGCGTTCACATCAATGTAGCCGTCGGTGCCGTCGGAGATGTACTGGCCCCAGTTGTAGACCGTGATGGTCACGGGCTCGGCCCCCGCGCTCAGGGGCAGGCAGGCGCACAGCAGCACCGCGGCGCAGAGGAAGGCGAGAAACTTTTTCATGCTTTTCATACTTGCACACTCCTTCTCCCGCCGCGAAGGGCACGCTTTGCGGCGGCTTTGTGTTTTTCATCCCGTGCCTGGAGGAGGTTCATGGCCACCATCACCAGCAGAATTACCAGGAACAGCAGCGTGAACAGGGCGTAGATCTTGGGGTGAAGGGGCTTTTTCGTGTAGTTGTAGATCTCCACGGGCAGCGTGACGAAGCGGGGCCCGTAGACAAAGTAGCTGATGACAAAGTCGTCCAGGGACATGGTGAAGGCCATCAGCGCCCCGGAGATGATCCCCGGGAGGATCTCGTGGATGACCACTTTGTAAAAGGCCTGGAAGGGCGTACAGCCCAGGTCCAGGGCGGCCTCCCGGAGATTGGGGTCCATCTGGGAGAGCTTGGGCGTCACCGAGAGGATCACATAGGGGAGGTTAAAGGTGATGTGGGCAATGAGCAGGGTGGTAAAGCCCAGGATGTCGTTGACCTTCATCAGCGTGCCGATGAAGGCGAAGAGAAGGGCCAGAGACACGCCGGTGACGATTTCCGGGTTGGTCATGGGGATGTTGGTCATGGTCATCACCAGGCGCCGGGACCGTTGTCCCATAGCGTGGATGCCCATGGCCGCCGCTGTGCCCAGGACTGTGGCGCACAGGGAGGAGAGCACCGCCACAATCAGGCTGTTGGCCAAAAGGGGCAGCAGCGTCCCGTCCCGGAAGAGCTCCCCATACTGCTCCAGGGTAAAGCCCTGGAAACTGCTGACGCTGGTGCCGGTGTTGAAGCTGGCTACCGCCAGGACGATCATGGGGATGTAGAGGAACAGGAGCACCAGGCCGGTAAAGCCCTTGTTGAACCATTTCACAGCGTCACCACCTCCTCGTCGCCGGTAAAGCGGTGCATCACCGCGGTGCAGACAAAGACGATGACCATGAGGCCCAGGGACATGGCCGCCCCCAGGTTGAAGTTATAGGCCCCTTTGAACTGGCTTTCGATCACGTCGCCGATGAGGATGGAGCTGGTACTGCCCAGCTTCTGGGAGATGTAGAACGTGGAGATGGCCGGCACGAACACCATGGTAAAGCCGGACACGATCCCGGGGACGGACAGGGGCAGCGTTACCTTCTGGAACACCTGGGCGCCGGTGCAGCCCAGGTCCTGGGCCGCCTCGATAAGGCGGGGGTCGATCTTGAGGAGCACCGTATAGAGGGGCAGTATCATATAGGGCAGGTAGTTATACACCATGCCCAGGATGACCGCCCCGTCGTTGCGGATCAGGTGCAGGGGGGTAAAGCCCAGGGCCTCCAGGAAGCCGTTGATGATGCCCGTATCCTCCAGCAGGGCCACCCAGGCCAGGGTCCGAAGCAGGAAGCTCATGCACATGGGCAGCATGATGAGCATGTAGAGGAAGCGCTGGGCCATAGGGCTGCGCCCGGCGATGTAATACGCCGCGGGATAGCCGATTACCAGGCAGATCAGCGCCGCGGCCAGGGCCATCCACACGCTGCGCAGGAAGATGGGCAGATAGTCCCCCAGGCGCAGGACGTTGTCCAGGGTGAAGTGCCCGGCCCCGTCGGTAAAGGCAAACCAGACCACCACGCCCAGGGGAATGATGGTGAAAATGGCCATCCACAGGATGTAGGGGCCGGACAGCCAGGTGCTACGCCTCATTGCCGGCCTCCCCGGGGTCCTCCCCCTCTCCATCCTGGTGTTCCGGGTCGGCGATCTCGTCGTATTCGGCGGAGTAGGAGCTGTAATCGCCGAACATACCGGAATATTCGCTCTTCTTCATGATGTGGATGTCCTCGGGGTTCAGCCGGATGCCGATGTGGGCCCCCACGGGCTGGTAGTCCGTGGTCTGGATGAGCCACTTGAAGCCCTTGAAATCCACGATGATGTCGTAATGGACCCCTTTGAAGGTCACGCTGGTCACGTCCCCGCACAGGTGTCCGCTGTCCGGCGGGACGATGTCGATGTCCTCCGGACGGATGACCACGTCCACCGGCTCCCGGGGGGCGAAGCCTGCGTCCACGCAGGGGAACTTCCGCCCGAAGAACTCCACCAGCCTGTCCTGGAGCATGACGCCGTCCAGAATGTTGGACTCCCCGATGAAATCCGCCACAAAGGCGTTTTTCGGCTCATTGTAAATGTCCTCGGGGGTGCCGATCTGCTGGATGCGGCCCTTGTCCATGACCACCACGGTGTCGGACATGGTGAGGGCCTCCTCCTGGTCGTGGGTCACATATATAAAAGTGATGCCCGACGCCTGCTGGATACGCTTGAGCTCGTTTTGCATATCCTTGCGGAGGCGCAGGTCCAGAGCCCCAAGGGGCTCGTCCAGAAGCAATACCTTGGGCCGGTTCACCAGGGCCCGGGCGATGGCCACCCGCTGCTGCTGGCCGCCGGA
>CALWOS010000195.1 GCA_944383185.1 uncultured Oscillospiraceae bacterium | reverse complement strand
CTGAGCCACCCGGCTGTGGGGAAGCTGCCGCGGGGGATCTATTTCCCCTGCCTCGGCGCCGCGGCGCTCGCCGGCTGCGTCCTGCTCTGGCTTGCGATCCGGCAGCGGCGGGGGGAGTGAAGTTCATTCCCGGCGGAAGCGTCCCCGCTCCGGATCAGGGCCGCGGATTATGCGTCCGCGTCCCGGGCGCTGAGATATTGCCGGATCTCCGCCTCCACGGTGCGGACCTCCCCTTCAAAGGCCTGGGAGCTGACCCGCTCCGCCCCGGCCCCCAGGATGATGAGCTGCTCCGTGGTATCTGAGGTGACGACCCGGGTGCGGTACTTTTTGGCCAGGTCATGGGTGGTCTTTTCGATGTACATGTCCGCCGTTTCGGCCTCCTTGGTGTAGACCACGTAGAGGTTATGGTACTGCTCCACCTCCCGCTCCGCGCCCTTGACCTTGTAGGCGTCAAACACCAGAATCGGCACGATCGGCCGGTAGCCGGCGTAGTTGCAGAGGATGTCCATGAGCCGGCGCCGGGCCGTTTCCAGGTCGCCCTCCGCCAGGGCTTTCAGCTCTTCCCAGGCGAAGATGACGTTGTAGCCGTCCACCAGCAGATGCTCCGGCCCCTGGGGGACAGCCCTTGCCGGGGCGCGCCGGCCCTGCGTGCCCTCCGGGCCTTTGGCTGTGCGCATGGCCCGGACCGGGTCCCGCCGCACGGGGCCATAGGTGCGCTCGAAAATGGCCATGCGCTCCTTGTCCGAGGCCAGCACGTTCCGGTACGCCGCCGCCCGGGCTTCCGGCGCCTTTTGGGCGGCGCGCTGTTCCCGGGCGAAAATGCTCTCCAGATGCATGCACCGGGGCACCTGGTCCCAGGGCACCAGCACCCCCGCCCCGTGGCTGCAGAAAACCGAGTCCGCCGTGTTTTCCGTGTCGGCGTCCGGGTTATAATCCGCCTCCGCAATCACCCGCGCCGCGTCGTGGCAGGGGGCGTATCCCCCCGGCAGGCACTGGAGCTGCCCGCGCCCGCCGGTATAGGCCGCCACCTCCCGGGCGTAGCCCCGCAGCTCCGCTACCGGCGCCCGGCCCGTCAGGACGGCAGTATCGCCTTCCGTCTCCGGGGGCGAGAATTCCGCGCTGAGCCGGGGCATGTCCGCCAGGGCCCGGCCCACCGCCTCCTGGGGCAGACGCAGGGTAAAGTCGTACCAGGGCTCTAAGAGCGCGCATGCGCCCTGGGCCGCGGCCATGCGGAGGCCCTGGCGCACCGCCCGGTAGGTGGCCTGACGGAAATCCCCGCCCTCGGTGTGCTTGGGGTGCGCCCGGCCGGAGCGGAGGGTGATTTTCACATCGGTGAGGGGCGCGCCGGTGAGGACGCCCCGGTGGGATTTCTCTCCCAGATGGGTGAGGATGAGCTTTTGCCAGTTGGGCGCCAGATCCTCCTCCCGGCAGTCGGCGTCAAGCTGGACGCCGCTGCCCGGTGAGCCGGGCTCCAAAAGCAGATGCACCTCCGCGTAGTGGCGCAGGGGCTCAAAGTGCCCCACGCCCTCCGCCCGGGCGGTGATGGTCTCCTTGTAAAGAATACCCCCCTCGTCAAAGGCGGCGTCTAGGCCGAAGCGCCGCTTCAGAATATCCCGCAGGATTTCCAGTTGCACCTCGCCCATGAGCTGCACAAAGGCCGCGCCCAATCTCTCGTCCCAGACCACATGGAGCTGGGGATCCTCCTGCTCCAGCTCCCTGAGCTGGCGGAGGGCCGTGTGGGCGTCGCTCCCCGGGGGCAGCAGTACCCGGTAGCGCAGCACCGGCTCCAGGGACGGTGCGGGCGCGTCCGGCTCAAAGCCCAGGCCCTCCCCAGGATAACTCTCTCCCAGGCCGGTCACCGCGCAGACCGTGCCCGCCGGGGCCGTGTCCAGAAGGCGGAATTTGGCCCCGGAGTAGAGCCGGAGCTGGTCGGCCTTGCCCCGCCATGGCCGCCGGGCGTCGGGGCGGGAAGCAAGCTCCCCCTTCACCCGCAAGGTCCCCCCTGTGACCTTCAGCCAGGTGAGGCGCTGGCCGTCCTCCGCCCGGGTGATTTTGAAGATCCGCGCCCCGAAGTCTCCCCGCGCCGGCGGCGGGGCCGCGTAGCGGTCCAGGGCGTCCAGCAGCGTATCCACCCCTTCCAGCTTCAGCGCCGCGCCGAAGTAGCAGGGGAAGAGGGCCCGGCGGGAGACGGCCTCCCCGATCTGGGTGTCGGTGGGGGCGCGGCCCTCCGTGACGGTCTCCAGCAGCGCCTCACTGCACAATGCCAGCTCCTCCAGGCTGTCCTCTCCCAGCATGTCCACGCAGCCGGAGCCAAGGCGCCTTTGCAGCTCGGCAAGGCGGAGCGCCCGGTCCGCCCCCGGGAGGTCCATTTTGTTGACGAAAATAAAAACCGGAACGCCATGGCGCTCCAGAAGCCGCCAGAGGGTTTCCGTGTGGCTCTGGACGCCGTCCGTGCCGCTGACGACCAGGATCGCGCAGTCCATGACCCCAAGGGCCCGCTCCGCCTCGGCGGAAAAGTCCACATGCCCCGGCGTATCCAGCAGCGTCGCCTCGCCGTCTCCCAGAGGCAGCACCGCCTGTTTGGAGAAGATGGTGATGCCCCGGGAGCGCTCCAGGGCGTCCGTGTCCAGAAAGGCGTCCCGGTGGTCCACCCGTCCCAGCTTCCGCAGCGTTCCCGCCCGGTAGAGCAGCGCCTCGCTCAGAGTGGTTTTCCCTGCGTCCACGTGGGCCAATATCCCGATGACCAGCCGTTTCATTCCGTCTGTTTCCTTCCTGAAAGATGTCTTTTCTGACAGCATTATACCCCAGGGCCTGCCCCCTTGTACAGAGGCGGGAGCTCAAAATCTTCCCGCAGGTGGATGGCGTCTTTTTTGCCCCGGACATAAAAAGTCGTCGGAGCAAAGTGGACTTTACTCCGACGTGGAAGGGACGGTTAAAATCGATATTTCCCCGTAACGGGACAAATCCGCCGCAAAGCGGCGGACCCACATCGCAACCCAGCGTAAGCGGTTACGATGTGGAGAGGAGGAGCAGCGGCGTGCGCGCGCTCTGACTTTTAAAAAAATCGGAGCAAGCGATACATAGCTTGCTCCGACGTGGTGCCGGTGGCGATATAGGACTTGTGGCGTCCCCAAAAAGAAACCAAACCGAAGCCCAGCGGAGCGGGTTCGGTTTGGAAAGGAGGAGCAAGGGAGCGGGCGGATGGCGTTCTTTTTTGCTGAAA
>CALWOS010000194.1 GCA_944383185.1 uncultured Oscillospiraceae bacterium | reverse complement strand
GGCAGTCCGGGGCTTTGAGGACTACCGGGATCAGCTGGAGAGCGCCTTTGCCTTTTACGGCGTGCCCCTCTACGCCGCCCGGCGCAGCGCTGTCTCCGGGAAGAACCCGGCGGCGCTCATCCACCTGGCCTACGCGCTCCTGGAGGGGGGCTGGGATCAGGAAGAGATGACCGCCTACCTGCGCACGGGCCTGCTGGGCCTGAGCCAGGAAGAGACGGACGCGCTGGAAAACTATAGTTTCACCTGGCGTCTCCGAGGCCGGGACTGGACGAAAGACTTGGACTGGGAACGTCACCCGGATGGCCTGGGCCGGGAGTGGACGCCGGAGGATGAACACCGGCTGGCCGAGCTCAACCGCCTGCGCCGCGCCGTCTCCGCCCCTCTGCTGGCCCTGGAGCGCAGGAGCCGCCGGGCGGGTACCGCTCTGGAACAGGTGCGGGCCTTGGCGGCGTTTTTGGAGGAACTGGAATTGCCCCGGCGCCTCGCGGAGCGGGCCGCCTTATTGGAGAGCCGGGGCCAGGGGGTCCTGGCCGCGGAGTACGCCCAGATCTGGGACGTGCTCACCGACTGCATGGAGCAGTGCGCCGCCATTTTGGGGACGCTTCCCCTGGACCGGGAGGCCTTTGCCCGGCTGTGGCGGGTGACCCTCTCCCAGTATGATCTGGGCACCATCCCCGTGGCACTGGACCAGGTCTCCGCCGGGGACATGGACCGGATGCGCCGGCGGGAACTGCGCCACCTCATCGTCCTGGGCTGCACGGACGCCCGCCTGCCCCGGATTGAGGCGGACGGCGGCCTCTTTACCGACGCGGAGCGCCAGACGCTCCTGGACCTGGACCTGCCCCTGGGAGGCGGGGCGGAGAATCTTTACCGGGAGCTGAACCTCATCTACCAGTGCTTTACCCTCCCTTCGGACACTTTGACGCTCCTGTGCTCCCCGGACGGGGATGGGGACGGGGCGGGCTTTGTCATGGGCAGCATCGCTCGGATGCTGGAAAAGCCCGTCCGCCCCGGGGACGTGGACGCCGCCCGCCTCACCGCCCCCGGCCCTGCGCTGCTCCTGGCCGCCCGGGATGCGGCAGAGGCAGGGGACGCCCGCTGCGCCGCCGCGGCAGACTGGCACCGGCGCCACGGGGGCGGGGAGAAGCTCGCCACCCTGGCCCGGGCGGCGCGGATGGGCCGGGGACGCCTCTCCCCGGAGGCGGTGCGCCGGCTCTATGGCCGGCACCTCACCCTCACCGCCAGCCGGGCGGACAAGCTCGCCGGCTGCAAATTCGCTTTCTTTCTCCAATACGGCCTCAAGGCCCGGCCCCGGAAACCCGCGGACTTCGCCCCGCCGGAGTTGGGGAGCTTCCTCCACTTCGTGCTGGAGCGGGTGGCCCGGGCAGCCGGGGCACGGGGAGGCTTTGCCGCCATAACGGAAGCGGAACTCTCCGCCGTCACCGACGAAAGCGTGGCGGAATACGTCCGCACGGAACTCAACGACTTCCGGGAGCGGAGTGCGCGCTTTGTCTATCTTTTCCGCCGCCTGAGCGCCACAGTGCGCCAGGTGGTGGGGGACATGGCCCAGGAGCTGCGGCGCTCCGATTTCCAGCCCCTGGACCTGGAGCTTGATTTTTCCGCCGCCGGGGATCTGCCCCCGGTGGAGCTGGGGGCGGGGGACGGGGCCGTGCGCCTCACCGGCGTGGCGGACCGGGTGGACGGCTGGCTCCACGCCGGGAAGCTCTATCTCCGGGTAGTGGACTATAAGACCGGGAAAAAAGCATTCTCCCTCTCGGACGTGTGCCAGGGTCTGGGGATGCAGATGCTCCTCTACCTCTTTGCCCTGGAGCGCAGCGGGAGAGCGCGCTACGGCCGGGAGATCGTCCCCGCCGGGGTGCTCTATGTCCCTGCCAGGGACGTGACCGTCTCCGCGGACGGGGACCTTCCGGATGACGAGCTGGAGCGCGCCCGGCGGAAAGCCCTGCGCCGGAGCGGCTTGCTGCTGGGGGAGAAGGCGGTCCTCGCCGCCATGGAACGCAGCGGCGAACCGGAGTACATCCCCGTCACCTACAAAAACGGCGATCCCCAGGGCAGGGCCCTGGCCACGGCGGAGCAGCTGGGGCAGCTCAGCCGCCACGTGGAGCGGACCCTCTGCCGTATGGCCGGGGAGCTGCGCGGCGGCGCCATCCAGGCGGACCCCTATTACCGCTCCGCCCAGGAAACCGCCTGCCTCACCTGTGACTATTTTGAGGCCTGCCACTTTGAAGAGGGGCAGGACCAGCGGCGCTATCTGACCAAATACACCGTGGACGCGGCCTGGGCCGTGATCCGGGGAGAGGAGGGAGACGGACATGGCGAAATTTGAGCCCACGGCGGCCCAAAGGCTGGCCATCGAGAGCCGGGGCGGAAGTCTGCTGGTCTCCGCCGCGGCGGGCAGCGGAAAAACCCGTGTGCTGACGGAGCGCCTGGCCGCCTATGTCTCCGACCCCCGGCAGCCCCGGGATGTGGACAGCTTCCTGGTCATCACCTATACCCGGGCCGCGGCGGCGGAGCTCCGGGGGCGCATCCTCGCCACTCTCTCCGCCCTGGCGGCGGAGCACCCGGAGGACGCCCACCTCCGGCGGCAGAGCACCCTGTGCTATCGGGCCCACATCGAGACCATCCACAGCTTCTGCACCTCCCTGCTCCGGGAGCACTGCCACACCCTGGGCCTGGCGCCGGACTTCCGGGTGGCGGAGGAGAGCCGCAGCGGCCAGCTCCGGGAGGCGGTGCTGGAGCGCTGCCTGGACGCCTGGTACGAGACCGCGGCGGAAAACGCCCCCTTCCGGGCCCTGGCGGACACCGTGGGAGCCGGGCGGGACGATAGCCGCCTTGCCCAACTGGTGCTCCAGCTCCACACCCAGCTCCGCAGCCATCCGGAGCCGGAGGCCTGGGCCGCGGCCCAGAAAGAGGCCCTGGCGGCTCCGGGTGCAACTGATCTGGGGGATACCCCCTGGGGCCGGGAGCTTTTGGGCAGCGCTGTGGAGACCGTCCGCTACTGGGCGGAGGCCATGACCCGGGAGGCGGAGGCCCTGGCCCAGGGGGAGGAAAAACTGGCAAAGGCCTACTTAGGAAGTTTTACCGAGACGGCGGAGGCCCTCCGGGATCTGGACCGGGCGCTCCAGCAGGGCTGGGACGCGGCTCTCGCGCGGCTTCCCATCCCCTTCCCCCGCCTGGGGGCCATCCGGGGGGAGAAATCCCCGGCGGCACTCTATGCCCAGGAGAAGCGGGAGAAGTGCAAAAAGGCCGTGGCCGGCCTTATGAAGCGCTTTTCCGCCCCCTCCGCCGTGCTGCTGCGGGAGATCCGGGACACCGCCCCGGCCATGGGGGCGCTGCTGGATCTGGTGCTGGACTTTGACCGGCGCTATGCCAGGGAAAAGCGGCGGCAGAACCTGGTGGACTTCGCCGATCTGGAGCATTTTGCCCTGAAGCTCCTGTGGGACGGGGAAAAACAAGCGCCTTCTCCTATAGCGGAAGCGGTCTCCCAGCGCTTTACGGAGATTTTGGTGGACGAATACCAGGACGTGAACGCCGTCCAGGAGCGGATCTTCCACTGCCTCTCCCGGGAGGGGCGGAACCTCTTCCTGGTGGGGGACGTGAAGCAGAGCATTTACCGCTTCCGCCTGGCGGATCCGGGGATTTTTCTAAAAAAGTATCAGGAAGCCGTACCCCTGGACGCCCCGCCGGATCCGGCGGCGGCCCCGGCCCTGGGGCGCGTTCTCCTGCGGGAGAACTTCCGCTCCCGGAAGGAGGTCCTGGACTGCTGCAACCAGGTCTTTTCCGCCCTGATGTCCTCCCGGCTGGGGGAGCTTGCCTACGATGACGAGGCGGCGCTGCGCCCCGGAGCCCAGTATCCGCCCCTGCCGGAGGGGGAGGCCCTGCCCCGGCTGGAACTTGTCCCCGCCGCCGGCGCGGAGGACGAGGACGGCGCCCAGCGCCCAGACCAGACCGCCCGGGAGGCGGCCTGCGTGGCCCGGCGCATCCGCGCCCTGGTGGACAGCGGCGCGGCGGTGGCGGAGGGGGGCGCGCTGCGCCCGGTACGCTATGAGGACATCTGCGTCCTGCTCCGGGCCCCAGGCTCCAGCGGGGAAATCTACCGGCAGGCCCTGGCGGAGGCGGGGGTGCCCGTGGCCGCGGAGCTGGGGGAGAGCTTCTTCGCCTCCCTGGAGGTGACCGTAGTCCTCTCCTTCCTGGCGGTTTTGGACAATCCCCACCAGGACGTGCCCCTCATCAGCGTGCTCCGCTCCCCCTTCTTCTCCTTTTCACCGGACCGGCTCTCGGCCATCCGCTCCGGCTGCCGGGAGGGGGATTTCTACACCGCCCTTCTCGCCGCCCGGGAGACGGACGGGGCGAGCGCGGCTTTTCTGGACCTTGTGGATCGCCTCCGGGAGCTGGCGGCGGACCTCACGGCTGCGGAGCTTGTGCAAAAGCTCTATGTGGAGGCGGAGCTCCCCGCCCGCTGCGCCGCCATGTCCCAAGGGGAGGCCCGGATGGAAAACCTGCAGGCCCTCTTCCGCCTGGCTGTGGAATTCGAGGACACCGGGCTTCAAGGACTCCATGCCTTTT
>CALWOS010000193.1 GCA_944383185.1 uncultured Oscillospiraceae bacterium | reverse complement strand
TGAAGATGTCCACGCCGCTGCGGATGCCGCCGTCCACCAGGATGGTGAGCTTCCCCTTCACTTCCGCCGCAATTTCCTCCAGCACCTCCGCCGTGGCGGGGCACTGGTCCAGGACCCGGCCCCCGTGATTGGACACCACGATCCCCGCCGCCCCGGCCTCCAGGGCCTTCCGGGCGGCCTTGGCGCTCATAATGCCCTTGAGGATAAAGGGCACGCCGGCATACTCCGTCAGCTGCCGCAGCTCCGCCACGCTCTTGCCCCCGGCATTGCCGCCGATGGCCTTCAGAAAAGGCAGGCCCGCCGCGTCGATGTCCATGGCCACCGCCGGGATCCCCGCCGTCCGGGCCAGGTCCAGCTTTGCCCGGATAGTGTCCATATCCCAGGGCTTGATGGTGGGCACGCCGGCGCCGCCCGCGGCGGCGATGGCGGCCACAGCCCCCTGGTGGATCTTCTCATCCACACCGTCCCCGGTGAAGGCGGCGATGCCGGCCCGGGCGCAGGCGGGCACCAGGATATCGTTGTAGGCAAGGTCCGTGTACTTGTCCCCATAGTGGAGCTGCATGCCGCCGATGGGGGCGGCCAGGAAGGGATAGCGGAAGCGCCGCCCAAAAAATTCCCAGGCGGTGTCCACGGGCTTGTTCTCCGTCAGGGTGTCCATATTGACCCGGACATCCTGCCACTTCTGGTAATTGCGGATGGCCACATCCCCCACCTGTCCCTTGGCCCCGGGGCCGGGGATCTGGTTCCGGCAGGCAAGGCCGTTGCAGACCGGACAGCTCTTGCACGGGCCCATCTGCCCCCGGGCCTGGGCGATCACTTGGGCGTAATCCATAATCGGTATTTCCTCCTTTAACGCCGGAAAACCGGCGGCTTTTTCCCGTCTATCATAGTCTGTCCCAACACCGCTGTCAAGGCGGTTCTATCCACTTGGATCCGTATTTGCTGTCCTCTTGACGAAACGTTTGTCTTTGATAATATGAGCATACCATAAAATGAAGGGGGAACTTACCTTGCGGCACAGACAAACCTGGCACAGACTTTTTTCAGTTTTGCTCCTGTTGATCCTGGCCCTGGGCGGAGCCCCGGGGCTGGTCCTGCCGGCATCTGCCCTGAGTTTTTCCGACGTGGCGCCGGAGCACTGGGCCTACGAAGACATCAGCCTCCTCACCGACGCCGGCATCATCAACGGCATGGGGGACGGCACCTACGCTCCAGAGGAGACCCTCACCCGGGGGCAGTACATCAAGCTGGTGACCAGCGTCATGGGCTGCGCCGCCCAGAACGACGGCTTCACCGTCACAGACGTACCGGCGGAGCACTGGGTCTATCCCTACATGACAGAGGCCTTTTCCCGGGGCATCCTGCTCCAGAGCGATCTCAGCGCCGGGGCCTTCCGGCCGGACGAGCCCGTGGACCGCCAGACGGCGGCGCTGTGGATGATCCGGGCCCTGGGCATGGTGTATGAGAACGTCCAGCCGGCATTCACCGATGTGGCGGCGGACAGCAGCGAGCTGGCCCGTGCCCTGGCCACCAGCCAGAGACTGGGCCTCATTCAGGGCTATCCCGACGGGAGCTTCCGCCCCGCTTCCACCCTCACCCGGGCGGAGGCCGCCGCCATCATCCGCCGGATGCAGGATAAGGATCAGGAAATGGACGCCAACCGGGAAGCTGCCAATACCATACGTTACCAGCCCGGTGTTTTGGTCACGGGTTCCGGCGAAAAGAACACCATTCATACAAACGGAGCGGCTCTTTGCATCCTCAACAACATTGACGAAACGGTTGCCGCCCTACGGCCCGGGGATGTGCTGGTGCTGGAGCACTCGGAAGCTCTGCCCGGCGGATTCGCCGTCAAGGTCCAGCGAATTTCTGTCTCCGGCACCCAAGCTACGATTTACAAGGCCCCATTGGAGCCGGAGGATATCTTTGCCGACATGGATCTCCACCTCACCGGCTTCGCCGGTGAAGACAGCTTTGTCCGGGCCCAGTTGGGCGAGGGCGTAGCGCTGAAAACTTACGGAGCGGACGGATATGTGGTACTTGCCATTGAAACCCCCATGCCCATCGGAGATCATGCCAAGGTGTTTGGCCAGATCAGTTTGAAGCTGGGCGGCATTGTGGACGCGGTATGGAGCGATGATCCGGAAGGTTCGCGCCGGATTGGCCTGAATCTGGAGTTGTCCGCGCTGAACGAATTTTTCCTCACCGGACAACTGGAGCAGGAAGTGACGCTCCCGCTGGCCACCGGCGTGGCATTCCCCGTCAGCGGCGGTGGGATCGGCGCCGTGGTCTGGGCAGACCTTTTCGTTCACTTCAACGCCGACGGAGAGATCAAGATGTCCGCCTTGCGGCGGGATGACATTTCCGTGGGCGCCGGCTATGACCAGGGGGACCTCACCTCCCGCTTCCAGGGCAGGACCCGGACAGAATGGATCATCTGGAACACAGACATAGACAGGCACTTCCCCAGAAAAGCTGGGGACGCCGATCTCGAAATGGAGACAGCATTTCAAGGGGGCGCTTCCCTCTTGGGCGGGCTCATGGAGATGGAGACCGCCGCTTCCGCCAAGGGAGATTACACCGGGCGATACCGCTGGATAGATCTGGCGGACGAGTGCCTAGTCACAGAGGAAAATGCCCGGAACAGTGAGGATATGGAGCTCATCGGGGACAACACAATCCGTTATCATGACTGCAGCTACTGTGTAGCGGGGGAGTTTTCCTCTCTCCTGGATGCCCAGACTTCCCTCACCGTGGCGGGGCGCACGGAAACGGTCCGGCGCGGGCCACTGAATCTGGCGGAGGCCGCATATCACACCTCTCCGGAAAGTGATTTCGGCCCGGGCCCCTGCGGAAACTATACGACCGTTTCCCTGGATGACAGCGTGCAGAACGGCAGGCACGTGGTCTATGCAGACACAGTGGAGGAGCTGAGGGCCGCCATAGCTTCCGACACGGAGATCCGGCTGGGCAACAAGGTCTATGATCTGGGGGAGTCCACTCTCATCCTGGAGGATGTCCACAATCTTGCCATTGTGGGGGATCCGGCCGGCGGCAGCACAATCCTGCAGACCGCAGGCGAATCCTACCGGACCACAAATATCATCGCCATCTATGGCTGTGAGGATATTGTACTGGCGGATCTGTCTGTCGGGCGGTCCCCCACCTGCCCGGGAAGCATACGGAGTGTGATCGATGCCAGCAATTTCTACACATCTTTGGATTACAACACCCTGTTGATCCGCGACTGTGAACTCTTTGGCGCTGGCTGCGCGCTGAGCGGCGGCCCCTATGTGATCACTGTGGCGGACAGCACGATCCGGGACTGCCTCCTGTTCATCGCCGGGAACGATGTAGGTTCCTGCAGCTTCCAAAACTGCACCTTCCTCCGAAACGGCGGGACGGACGGAGATACCCTGGTACCCGGCATGGGGGGCAACGATCATGCACTACGGGGCAGAGAGGGAAGCTTTCATTTCCTGGACTGCTATTTCCAGGAAAACAAAAACCCCCTCTTTGCCGATCCATCCATGAATCTGGAATATGACTTAACCGACTGCACCTTCCAGAACAATGCTTTCGGCACTCCGGCCTAGCAGCCCAGAGCCGAAAAGAAAAATCAGCGCAGGCGCGTGGGCCTGCGCTGATTTTTTGCTGTTTGGGAAAGGCGCTTTACTTCACCTCATAGAACTCCTTGAGCTTCAGGAGGTTCTCGTAGCGGGCCTTGGCGGCCGCCTCGTTTTCGGCGAAGAGGACCTT
>CALWOS010000192.1 GCA_944383185.1 uncultured Oscillospiraceae bacterium | reverse complement strand
CGGCGCACATCCGCAGGCCCTCCCGGAAGCTCTCCGCGGAGACAGGCATGATCATGAACTCCTGGATGTCCACGCTGTTGCTGGCGTGGGCGCCGCCGTTGAGGACGTTCATCATGGGCACCGGCAGGGTTTTGGCGT
Organism: uncultured Oscillospiraceae bacterium; assembly: GCA_944383185.1. Taxonomy (GTDB): domain Bacteria; phylum Bacillota; class Clostridia; order Oscillospirales; family Oscillospiraceae; genus CALWOS01. Next base: position 4,733 of record CALWOS010000192.1, on the reverse strand, counting down.
TGACGCCGCCGATGTAGTTGTAGAGGCTGTTGCCGGTGGCCTCGGCGCCGGCCTTGGCGCAGGCCAGGGACACGCCCAGGATGGCGTTGGCGCCCAGGCGGGTCTTGTTGGGGGTGCCGTCCAGGGCGCACAGGAGCTTGTCGATGCCCGGCTGGTCCAGGACGTTCAGCCCGTACAGGGCCTCGGCGATCTCTCCATTGACATTTTCCACAGCCTTAAGCACGCCTTTGCCCTGGTAGCGGGTCTTGTCGCCGTCCCGGGGCTCGCGGGCCTCGTACATTCCCGTGGAAGCGCCGGAGGGCACAGCGGCGCGGCCCACGGTGCCGTCATCCAGGGTGACCTCCACTTCCACAGTGGGGTTGCCCCGGCTGTCCAGGATTTCCCGGGCCATCACGTCCACGATCTCAAAATTCTGTTTCATGTCCATAACTCCTTTTTGATAGTTTACAGTGTCAAAACGCGGGGATGCGGGCGGGAGAAGTCAGGCCTCGATGCCCTTTCCCTCTCCGGCGATCAGGCTCACGCCGTCCATCTCCCGGGGTTGGGACAGGCCCATCAGATCCAGGATGGTGGGGGCCAGGTCTGCCAGACGCCCTGGCCGCAGCGCTACATCCGCCCCCACGATCACCAGGGGTACCGGGTTCGTGGTGTGGGCGGTGTTGGGGCTGCCGTCCGGGGCGTACATGCTCTCGGCGTTGCCATGGTCGGCGGTGACCAGGAGGATGCCCCCCACATTTTCCACCGCCTGGGCAAAACGGCCCACGCACTGGTCCACAGTCTCCACAGCCCGGATGGCCGCCTCCCGCACGCCGGTGTGGCCCACCATGTCGCAGTTGGCAAGGTTTGCCACCACCAGGTCGTAGTCTCCGGAGGAAATGCGCTTGACCGCCTCATCCGTGACGGCCACGGCGCTCATCTCCGGAATCAGGTCATAAGTGGGATACTCCTTGGGGGATGGAATCAGCACCCGGTCCTCCCCATTCCCCGGCTTTTCCACGCCGCCATTGAAGAAAAAGGTGACGTGGGCATATTTCTCCGTCTCGGCAATGCGCAGCTGCTTCAGGCCCAGGCCGGAGATGTAGGCGCCCAAGGTGTTCTCGATGGTCTCCGGCGGAAAGGCCACCGGCAGGTCCCGGAGCGACTCGTCATACTGGGTGGTGCAGACATAGTGGAGGTCCATGGGAGCCAGGCGCATCTCGGCGCCCTTCGGGAGGTTCCCGGTAAGGGCCCAGGTGATTTCCCGAGCGCGGTCCGGCCGGAAGTTAAAGCAGATGACGCTGTCCCCGGAGCGGATGCGCCCCTCGCTCAGGCAGATCACAGGCTCCACAAACTCGTCGGTGACGCCGGCGGCATAGCTCTCCTCCACCGCGGCCACGGGGTCCGCATTTTCTTTTCCCTCGCCGAGGACCATAGCGTTATAGGCCCGCTGGAGCCGGTCCCAGCGCTTATCCCGGTCCATGGCGTAAAACCGGCCCATGACTGTGGCAATCTGGCCGGTGCCCAGCTCCTTGCAGGCGTCCTGGCACTGGCGCAGGAAGCCCGTCCCGGAGGTGGGGCTCACGTCCCGGCCATCCAGGAAGGCATGGATATATACCCGGTTCAAGCCCTTTTCCTTGGCCAGCTTCACCAGGGCCAGGAGGTGGCGGATGTGGCTGTGCACGCCGCCGTCGGACAAAAGGCCGATGAGGTGCAGCGCCCCGCCGCTGCGGCGGCAGGCGTCCATGGCGTGGAGGTACACGCTGTTGCGGAAAAAGCTGCCGTCCTCAATGGAGCGGGTGATGCGGGGCAGGTCCTGATACACCACCCGCCCGGCGCCGATGTTGGTGTGGCCCACTTCGCTGTTGCCCATCTGCCCCGCGGGCAGGCCCACATCCTCTCCGGAGGCGCGGAGCTGGGTGTGGGGGCAGCGTTCCATCAGACGATCCATAACCGGCGTTTTGGCCGACCAGATGGCGTTGCCCTCCCCGGGCTCGCCCAGGCCGTAGCCGTCCAGGATCAACAATACCGTGGGAATCCGCTTCATGGCGCGCTCACTCCTGGGCCGTCGCGGCGATGATGGCCGCAAAGTCCGCGGGCTTCAGGCTGGCGCCGCCGATCAGGCCGCCGTCGATATCCGGCTGTGAGAGGAGCTCCGCGGCGTTTTTGGCGTTCATGCTGCCGCCGTAGAGGATGCTCACGCCCCGGGCGGCCCGGGCGCCGTACAGCTCCCGGAGCAGGGCGCGGATGTTCTGGCAGACCTCCTGGGCCTGCGCTGCGGTGGCCGTCTTGCCCGTGCCGATGGCCCAGATGGGCTCATAGGCGATCACGACCTTCTTGAGCTGGTCGGGCGTTACGCTCCACAGGGCAGACTTCACCTGATAGGCAATGCGCTCCATGGTGAGGCCCCGCTCCCGCTCCTGCTCGCTCTCTCCCACGCATACAATGGGGCGCAGCCCCGCGCCCAGGGCGGCCAGGGTCTTGGCGTTCACCAGGAGGTCCGTCTCCCCGTTGTCCGCCCGGCGCTCGGAGTGGCCCAGAATCACATAGCGGGCGTCAAGGTCCGTGATCATGGAAAGGCTCACCTCGCCGGTGTGGGCGCCGGAGGCAAACTCGCTGATGTTCTGGGCGCCCACATCCACCCGGCAGCCCTTCACGGCCTTGACCGCGGCGGGCAGCAGGGGGTACGGGGGGCACAGCACCACATCGCAGGTGCGGGTCTTGGGCAGCATGGGCTTGAGCTCTTCCACGAAGCCCTTCACCTGGGAGGGGACCATGTTCATCTTCCAGTTTCCGGCGATAATGGTCTTGCGGTAACGTCTGTTCATAATTCTCTGTTCCTCCAATGGCTCCGGCCTAGGCCGGGGCGATATTCATTTTGCCCAGGGGCAGTTGGGTATGCTGACGTGGAAAATCATTCCGAACCGGCCGCCGTCTCAGCGGTCCAGGAGGCACGCGATACCGGGCAGCTCCAGCCCCTCCAGGAACTCCAGGGAAGCGCCGCCGCCGGTGGAGATATGGGTCATCTTGTCGGCGTAGCCCAGCTGCTCCACCGCCGCGGCGCTGTCGCCGCCGCCCACGATGGTCACGCCGCCGCACTCCGCCATGGCCTTGGCCACCGCCTTGGTCCCCGCGGCGAAGGCGGGGAACTCAAATACGCCCATGGGCCCGTTCCACACCACGGTGCCCGCGCCCCGGATGGCGCCGGCAAAAAGCCGTACCGTCTCCGGCCCGATGTCCAGACCCATGCTCCCCGCAGGGATGGCCGTCACAGGCACCACGGAAAAATCATCGGTGTTTTCAAACTTGTCGTGGACGGCGGTGTCCACCGGCAGCAGGAGCTCCACGCCCTTTTCCTTTGCCTTTTCCATGAGCTCCCTGGCCAGGTCCAGCTTATCCTCCTCCAACAGGGAGGTTCCCACCTCGCAGCCCTGGGCCTTCAGGAAGGTATAGGCCATGCCGCCGCCGATGATGATGGTGTCGGCCTTCTCCAGGAGGTTGCGGATCACGCCGATCTTGTCGCTGACTTTGGCGCCGCCCAGGATGGCCACAAAGGGGCGCTTGGGGTTGTCCAGGGCCTTGCCCATGACGGCCAACTCCTGCTCCACCAAAAGCCCGGCGTAGGCCGGAAGGTAGGCCGCCACGCCCACAGTGCTGGCGTGAGCCCGGTGGACGGTGCCAAAGGCGTCGGACACATAGACCTCCGCCAGGTCCGCCAGGGCCTTGGCAAAGGCGGGGTCGTTCTTCTCCTCCTCCTTGTGGAAGCGGAGGTTCTCCAGCAGCAAGATCTGCCCGGGCCGCAGGCCGGCGGCCTTGGCCTTGGCGTCCTCCCCCACCACGTCGGCGGCAAAGATCACGTCCTGGCCCAGAAGCTGGCTCAGGCGCGCGGCCACAGGCTTCAGGCTCAGCTCCTGCTTCCACTCGCCCTTGGGCCGGCCCAGGTGGGAGCAGGCGATCACCGCGGCCCCCTGGTCCAGGAGGTAGCGGATGGTGGGCAAAGCGGCGCGGATGCGCTTGTCATCGGTGATTTCTCCGGTTTTCTTATCTTGGGGCACATTGAAGTCACAACGCAGCAGGACCTTCTTCCCTGCCACGGGGGCTTCTTTCACGGAACGCTTGTTGTAGTTCATGGCGATCTCCCTCCATATACCTGAAAAAGTACGGTTTTCCTGTTGTTTACGACTCCCGGGCCATTTCCCCCCGGCGCAGGAGCCCGGGAAAGCCCTGCTGCCGCAACGCCTCAAAGCACAGCACGGCCACGCTGTTGGCGAGATTCAGGCTCCGGGCCTCCGCCCGGATGGGAATGCGCAGGCAGCGGTCCCAAAACCGCTCCCGGAGCACCCGGGGCAGCCCGGCGGTCTCCTTTCCGAACATGAGCTTCACATCCCCGGTGAAATCCGCCTCATGGTAGCTCCTGGGCCCCTTGGTGGTGGCCAGCCACAGCCCCTCCGTCCCCCAGCGGTGGAAATAGGCCTCTGTGTCCGGATAGGTGTAAACCTCCACCAGATGCCAGTAGTCCAGGCCGGCCCGCTTTACCGCGCGGTCCGAAATATCAAAGCCCAGGGGCTCGATGAGGTGCAGCCGGGCCCCCGTGGCCGCGCAGGTCCGGGCGATGTTCCCCGTGTTCATGGGAATTTCCGGCTCCACCAGGATAATGTCCACCAAAGGGTTTCGCTCCTTCCAGTCGTTCGGAACGTTTCAAAACATCTGTTCTCTGGAAAAGTTTACCCCAAACTTGGGAACTTTTCAAGCCCAAT
>CALWOS010000191.1 GCA_944383185.1 uncultured Oscillospiraceae bacterium | reverse complement strand
CCGGAGAATTCCATCACACGAGAGCAGATCTGTACGCTCTTCTATAACTATGTGGAAAAATCCGGCCTGACTTTGCAAAGAACGGTCTCCAGAGAGACCTTCCCCGATGACGCCCAGATCAGTTCCTGGGCCAAGGACGCGGTGTACGCCATGCAGGAGGCCGGGATCATCGGCGGACGGGACAACGGCAACATGGATCCCAAGGCCAACGCCACACGCTGCGAGGTAGCCGTGATGTTCCAGCGCTTTGCCAAGGCCCTGGAACCAGAGGAAACACCCACGCCGTCGCCCTCTCCCTCCGTCCCTTCCGAACCCATTGATTACGATCTCTTCGGCAACGTGGTGGAGGAGAGCGCGGCGGTGAATGACGCTTGGTTTGCCGACGCATGCTTCATCGGCCACTCCATCATCGAAGGGCTGCAGGTGAACGACTACTTCCCCCAGGCGGATTTCTACTGCCATAGCGGCATCTCCTGCAAAACCCTGTTGACCTATGACGAGTTCGCCTATCTGGATGATGGCGAGGAGCAGACCGGCACCATTACCCAGGCCCTGGCGGCCAATTCCTATGAAAAGGTCTATATCATGCTGGGCATCAATGAGATGAGCAGTTCCACCTCGGACTTTGTGGCCGCCATGACTACCCTGGTGAACATCATCAAGACCACCCAGGACAGCCCGGACATCTACCTCATCGCCGTCACCCCTGTGGGTGGGGATTCCTTCAACACCGGCAATTATGCCATTGCCAACATCCTGAAGTTCAACGACGCCCTGCAGCAGCTGAGCCTGGATGCCGACTGCTACTATCTGGACCTCTTTGGCCGCTTCGCCGACGAGACCGGCCGGGCCCTGGACGAGTATATGAACGATTCCTTCCACTTCAACGCCGCCGGCAACGCGGCAATTGAGACCTATATCAAAACCCACACTGTTGCGTAAAAGAAATCTCAAAAGAATCGCCCCGGCCGGATCGGCCGGGGCGATCTCTGTCTATGTGGTCTAGCCTGTCTGGGCATGGAAATCTGTTCCGCTTACTAACTTAAGCTCGATCCGCAGTCACGGCATAGCCGGAGCTCTCTTCCTCCGGTACACCGCAGATCTCCCACAGGTAGTCCGCCAGGGGCGCCGCGTTTTCCCAACGGGCGCCGGCGTCATCGTAACAGGAGGCCCGCTCCGCCCCCTGAGGCAGCAGCAGGACGAAACCCAGGCGCTGTGTGCTCCCGTCCGGCTGTGTGGCCGTGCAGCGCACCTCGCCCCACTCCCCTTCCTCCGGCGTGGCCGGGACGCTGCCCAATCCCCGCTGAAAACGCCCCGACGCAATCAAATCCGTGAGAGCAGCAATCTCCGTTCCGTCAGGCTCCCCCTGGAAGTCCGTCCAGATAACCGTGTTCTCATCCATGCGCTCCGCCCGGTGCCAGCGCACTTCCCACTGTCCCGTATCCTCCGGCGTCAGATCATACTGGTACGGCGTAAAATACCATCCCGCCCCCACTCCGGCCAGGACCAGCGCCGCCAGCAGCAGGACACCTGTCCGTCGTTTCATGGGAGACACCTCCTCGCCCATATTTTATGTCTATATTTTACAGGAAATTTCATCATATTTCCATCATTTTTATTAATATTTCCTATGAAACGAAACATCAGACCGGATGCAATGGCATCCGGTCCGATGTTTCAAGCCGCACCTCAGTCCTGCATGGCGTGGAGGGTCAGCTCCACCAACTTGGGCACGTCCATGCCCAACATCTCCGCGCCCCGGGTGATGACCTCCCGGGAGCAGCCGGCGGCGAACTTCTTGTCCTTAAACTTTTTCATCACGGACTTGACCTCCATGCCCTCCAGCCCCGTCGGGCGCATCAGGGCCGCCGCGCCGATGAGCCCGGTGAGCTCGTCCACAGCGAAAAGCAGCTTTTCCATGGGCAGCTCCGGCGCCACATCGCTGCAAATCCCGTAGCCATGGCTCACCACGGCGCGGATGATGTCCTCGTCCACTTCGTGCTTCCGGAGCAGTTCCGGGGCCTTCTTGCAGTGTTCCTCCGGGTAGAGTTCAAAATCCACATCGTGGAGAATGCCCACCGTCTCCCAGTACTCCTCTCCGCCGGGGTCGTATGTTTCCGCCAGCTTACCCAGGACCTTGCCCACGGTCTGGGCATGCTGGATGTGAAAAGGCTCTTTGTTGTACTCCTTGACGATCTCCAGAGCCTGCTCCGGAGTGGGAACGTAACCCATTTTCCTGTTCCTCCTCAAAAACTACAAAAATCTTGCGAAAAACGCCCGTTTTTTCCCGGAACGCCCGGGGAAAAAACCGGCCTTGGATTGCTGCATTGTACCGCAGTTTCAAAAAAATTGCAACAGGCACTTGGTACCTGTTGCAATTTGTAATCACTGCGCGTCCCCGCCGTCTGTCATGGGCGTGGGGCTGACTGAGTGGTCGGGAGCCGGGGTTTTGGTATGGTCCGGATCCTTGGTCTCCTCAATCACGCCGTCCTCCGGATCCGGAAGCATGGATTCCGGGATCAGCGTTTCGCCCGGCGTCGTGGTGACCACCGGAGGCGTCGTCTCCGTCCTGTTGTCGCTGCAGGCGCAGAAGACTCCCAGAGAGAGGGCGCAGATGAGAAGACACGCAAGCACTGTTTTCATATTTGCACCTCCAAAATGATGTCTTCTCCTGTAGTATTCCATTTCGGAGGCAGATTATCGCCGTTTCCCCTGGTTTTTTTTACTAAAAAATCCGGGCGGTGTTTCTCTGGCCTGGGTATGCGCTCAGGCGCGCCCTTCCGGCGGGATCTCCCCGCCGCCGCTTCGGATCTTTTCCCGGGAAATCTCGTCTATCTCCCGGCGGAGCGCCTGAAAGTAGGGGGAGAACTCCAGATCCTTTTTGCCATAGGTAAATTGGAGCGCATATTCCAGCGGCAGCCAGCTCTCCAAAGGCGCTTCATTGTGCTGGATGATGGCCTCCAGGCGGTCCATGGCCTTGTAGATTTTCGCCTCCTGGGTTTCCAGGGCGTCCATCTCCTCATACAGTTCCCGGAAGCCGCTGCGCTGGGGCTCCGGCAGGGATGCCACCCAGGCGCTCCGCAGCGCGGCTTCCCGCTCCCGGTGGTCCGCGCCCTTTTCAAAAGCGGGGATGTCCCCGGTAAAGGCCTCCCCCATGTCGTGGAGCACGCACATGCGCAGCACCCGGTTCATGTCCGCATCCGGGAAGGCGTCCTCCGCCAGCAGGCACATGAAGCACAGCCGCCAGCTGTGATCCGCCACGCTCTCTTGCCGCCCGGCGGCGGTCCAGCTGTGGCGGGGGCAGCTTTTGAGCTTCTCTGCCACAGCCATTGCCTCCAAAAACGCTTTTGCCTCCATTTTCCGCGCTCCTTTCCCCAAAAACCAACAGAGCCGGCAGGCAGACCCGCCGGCTCCGCGCAAGAGAATTTATTCCTCGTTCTCCCAATTGTGCCAGACCGACTGGACATCGTCGTTGTCCTCAAACATGTCCAGCATTTTGCGCATGTTCTTGATGTCGTCCTCGCTGGTGAGGGTGATGTAGGACTGGGGCACCATCTCCACCTGGGCAGAGAGCAGCTTGTACTTCCCAGAGAGGGCGTCCGCCACCGCCGTAACGGCGTCCGGATCTGTAGTCACCTGGAACACGGGGCCGTCCGCCTCGAAATCATCCGCGCCGGCGTCCAGGGCGTCCATCATGACCGCGTCCTCGTCCAGCTTGCCGTCCTCGTTGTCCACAATGATCACGCCCTTTTTGTCAAAGGACCAGGAGACGCAGCCGGTGGTGCCCATGTTCCCGCCGTATTTGTCAAAATAGTGCCGCACCTCGGAAGCGGTACGGTTGCGGTTGTCGGTCATGGCCTCCACAATCACGGCGACACCGCTGGGGCCATAGCCTTCATAGGTAATGCTCTCCCAGTTGGAGGTATCCCCTGCGCCCAGTGCCTTTTCAATGGTGCGCTTGATGTTGTCGTTGGGCATATTGGCAGCCTTGGCCTTGGTGATGACTGCGGCCAGGCGGGAGTTGTTGTTGGGGTCGCCGCTGCCGCCCTCTTTCACCGCCACGATCATCTCCCGGGCGATCTTGGTGAACGCTTGGGCACGCTTGGCGTCCTGGGCCCCTTTGGTCTTTTGAATGTTATGCCACTTGGAATGTCCGGACATGTAGAATGCATCTCCTCTTATGATTTCCAAAGCCCGCAGACACGGACTTCTCCATTATTCAAGGTATTATATCACAAATCCATATCCGGCGCAAGAGTGCATTCCCCCATCGTTCCAGAAAGCCAAAAACCGCCCCGCCGGGGCAGGCGGGGCGGGGCAAACATTTTACCGGCATTTCGGGATCATTATCAATCCCTGGACGTCTTGGACGTCCTCTTCCAGGCCATTGGCGCTGCGAATGGCCTCCACTGTGGAGTGGCAGGACTTCGCCAATCGCCAGAGGCTTTGCTTTGGCGTCACGGTTTTCAAAAGCACCGAGGGCCACTGGGTATCGTCCAGAGGCGCGTCCTCACTGCACTGGATATCCCGGATATACGTCCATTCCACAGGTTCGGCGCGTTGGAGCACGAACTCCAACGCCGCCCGAAGTTCGATCCCCCCCTGGGCCGGCACGGCGGAGACCTCCGTCACCCGGACATCCAAAAGCCGAAGTCCTTCCTCCTCCTGCTGAAGGGGCTCTTCCAGCCGCGTCCGCTGCCGGGCGCTGCGCATAAGTCCCTGGCTGTCCCCATACAGCACGCACAGGCCCAGCCCCGCATAGAGCTTGCCCTCGCTGATACCATAGCGCCCGGTCGTGACGCTCACCGCGGTCACCTGCCGGGCCTCGCCCAGCGTATCCAGGGTCTCCCGGTACACCGCGGTGATGGAAAAGGCCTCCCGACAGCGAAAGTCAGCCCGCTTCTCCTCTTCCAGCTCCACGGGCCACTGATTGCTGTAGGCGTCAGCGATATAGGGCACCGTGCGTGTTCCCGTGCAGAGGATCTGGGCCGCCAAATGGAATTCCGCCAGGACAGCGCTCTCCCCCTGGGCGCCGGTGGTCTGTTCAAAGAAAGCGCCGGTGAGCAGGAGTTGGGCCTGGCCCATGGCGTCTTCCAGCTCCTCCTCCAGATCCAGGACCTGGGTGAATGGCGTCCGATACAAGGCCGCTACCGGCTGCGCCTCTCCCCGGGAGAGAAAGAGGAGCTCCGCTTCCACCACACCTTTCACCAGGAGCCGCCCTCCGGAACATTTGACGCTGTCCACCCGGGGCCGGAGTTCCTGGCGGAGAAGCTCCGTGCCCTCGCTCTTGCTTCCGGGCAGGATGTACTCATCGGAGACTACGAAAGATTTCTCCCGCAGAAGTTCCACCGGCGTCAGCTCTGCAGCGCCGGCGAGAAAATGCAGTCCCTGCCCTTCTCCTCCCGGCACGGGCAGCTCCACGCTCTCCTGGACATAGCAAGTGCAGCGTACCAGAAGCTCCGCCTTTACCGCGATCTTCCGGGGATTGCGCACCTCTGCGCTGAGTTGCAGCAGTTGGATCTCCGCCACGGCTATGGCGTTGTCCGGGATCGCGCTGTTTTCCACTTCCGCCTGGTACGGGATGCTCATGCGGCTGCATTTCACCCCAAGCTCGCCGTCCGGGGCATAGAGTACCGTGGCGGTGATCTGTCCGGTGAGGCTCACCCCTCCGGCGTATACGTCCTTGCTGCGCACCACGGTGTAGCCCGTCACATCCAGGATCTCCCGGATGTCCGGCAGCACGTCGGAGACCACGGCCTCATAGGTCTCCTCCTGGGGGAATGCGGTCTGGAACACTTCTCGGTAGTAGGTGAACTGTTTTTTGGGAAGATTGACCTCCATTGCCATCTCTCCTTTCGGCTTTCTCTTAAACCTATGCGCCGCCATTTGTGAACATGCCTGGAAAGGCCCAGGGCAAAAAACTGCCCTGGGACGCTATTTAGCGCCCCAGGACGGTTGTGACCGTATAGATTTATCCTTTGCCCACGCGCCGGGCGGCCTTGAGCCGGGCCAGGGCCCGGGCCAGGGCGGCTTTGGAGTTATGGTACTCCTGGACGCTGAGCTTCTGGCGCAGGCGCTCTTCCGCCCGCTGCCGGGCGGCCTCCGCCCGCTTCTGGTCGATCTCCTCCGGGCGCTCGGCAAAACTTGCCAAAACCATCACCCGTTCCGGGAAGATCTCCGCCAGGCCCTGGCCCACCACGGCGGTCTCCTCCCCTTCCGCAGTGCGGAACTGAAGCATGCCGGGCTCCAGAGCGGTGACCACGGGGGAATGACCTTTTAAAACGCCCAGCTGCCCGTCCACGGCGGGCAGGACCAGGGACTCGGCCTCGCCAATGAAGAACTGCCGGTCCGGCGTCACAATCTCCAGATGAAAGCGTTCCGCCATAATCAGATCACTCCCATTTCCTGGGCCTTCCGGCGCGCATCGTCCACGTTGCCGGTCATGCTGAACGCGGCTTCGGGGAATTTGTCCAGCTCGCCGCCCAAGATGGCTTCAAAACTGCGCAAGGTATCCTCCAGTGTCACAAAGCGCCCCTCCATGCCCGTAAAGTTCTGGGCTACGGCGAAGGGCTGGGAGAAGAACTGCTGCACCCGCCGGGCCCGTTCCACGGCTAGGCGGTCCGTCTCAGAGAGTTCCTCCATGCCCAGGATGGCGATGATGTCCTGGAGCTCCCGATACCGCTGGAGAAGTTCCTGGACCGCCCGGGCCACCTTGTAATGCCGCTGGCCCACCACCGCCGGCTCCAGGATCCGGGAACTGGACTCCAGGGGGTCCACGGCGGGGTAAATGCCCTGCTCCACAATTTTCCGGGACAGCACCGTAGTGGCGTCCAGATGGGTAAAGGTGGTGGCCGGAGCGGGGTCTGTCAGGTCATCCGCCGGGACATATACTGCTTGCACCGAGGTGACGGCGCCGCTGGCCGTGGAGGTGATCCGCTCCTGGAGCGTACCCATCTCCGTGGCCAGGGTGGGCTGATAGCCCACGGCGGAGGGCATCCGGCCCATCAGGGCGGAGACCTCGCTGCCTGCCTGGACATAGCGGAAGATGTTATCGATAAACAACAGCACGTCCTGGTGTTCCCGGTCCCGGAAGTATTCCGCCATGGTCAGCCCCGTGAGGGCTACCCGCATACGGGCTCCCGGAGGCTCATTCATCTGGCCGAAAACCAGCGCCGTTTTCCCCAGCACGCCGGACTCTTCCATTTCCCGCCAGAGGTCGCTGCCCTCCCGGGTGCGCTCGCCTACGCCGGTGAACACAGAATAGCCGCCATGCTGGGTGGCAATGTTGTGCATGAGCTCCTGAATGAGCACGGTTTTTCCCACGCCGGCGCCGCCGAACAGGCCGATCTTGCCGCCTCTGGCATAGGGGGCCAGGAGGTCAATGACCTTGATGCCGGTGACAAACACGTCTTCCACCGGGCGCTGCTGGGCAAAACTGGGGCTGGGGCGGTGGATGGACCAGCGCTCCGATGTGGTCACGGGCCCCCGATCGTCAATGGGTTCGCCCAGGACGTTGAACATCCGCCCCAGGACCTCCGTCCCCACGGGAACCGTGATGGGATGGCCGGTGTTCACAACTTCCAGCCCGCGCCCCAGACCCTCCGCCGGGCTCAGGAGGAAGCAGCGCACGACGCCGTGGCCCAGGTGCTTGGCCACTTCCATCACACGCTTTTCCCCGGCGCATTCCACCCAAAGCGCGTCCTGGATCCGCGGCAGCGCCTCCTGGGAAAACTCCACATCCACCACAGGGCCTTGAATCTGTACGATCTTTCCTTTATTTTCCATGGGTCTACTCCTATTCCGTTGTCCCGAAGCCTTCCATGCCGGCGCTGCCGGCCACCTCCGTGATCTCCTGGGTAATGGCCGCCTGACGCGCCCTGTTGTAGGTCAGGGAAAGCTCCTTGAGCATGGTCTGGGCATTGTCACTGGCAGATTTCATGGCGCTCATCCGGGCATTTTCCTCGGCGCAGTGGGCTTCTACCAGGGCGCCGAACAGGATCCCCCGGACATAGTGCGGCACGATCCGGGACATCACCGCGCCGGCAGAGGGCAGGTATTCCACCTGGCGCTGGTAGCCCGCGTTTTTCCCTATGGATCCGAAATGCGTCCGCTCCAGGGGGAGGATCTTCTGCTCCCGCACCTGGAGTTCCATGGGGGAGACCATTTCCGTGTAGAGGATATGGACCTCATCCAGCTTCCCGTCCAGGAATTCCTGGCACAGCCGGTCTCCCATTTCCTCGGCCTGATCCATGGTGGGGTTTTGTACGGTGTAGAAAAAATCCTCCTGCACGGGGATATCCCGGCTCTGGAAATGGGCCCGTCCCACCATGCCCACCAGGTAGAGGATCATGCCAGGCAGCTCCCGGGCCTTGGCCTCCGCCGCTTTGATCACATTGTGGTTATACGCTCCTGCAAGACCCTTGTCGCCGCTGATGACCACAAAGCCCAGTTTCCGTTCCTCCGGCTCCCGGTCCGGGCGCCGGTCAAAATAGGGGTGCTCCATCTCCGGCGTGTGGCGCAGGATGTGGGCAATGGGGTCGGCGACCTTCCGGAAATAGGGCGCCGCGTGCTCCACCTGCCCTTTGGCACGGCGGAGCTTAG
>CALWOS010000190.1 GCA_944383185.1 uncultured Oscillospiraceae bacterium | reverse complement strand
ACCAGGGAGAGGTCCTCCGGGGAAAAGAGCACGGCGGTGAGGCCCCGGGTGAGGGACGCGGCGTTTTTCTTCACGCCGTTTTGCCAGATCTGCTTCCTCGCCCCCCGGGCCAGGGCGATCTTCACGGTCTGCTCCCGCCCGGCGGCGTGGATCTCCCCCTCCACCAGGGCGGCGTCCTGGTCAAAGGCGATGAGCTCCCTGTCAAAGCGGGTGCGGAAGCTCTTCCCCACGGTGAGCAGGTACACCGCTTCCAGGAGATTGGTCTTTCCCTGGGCGTTTTCCCCGGTGATGACGTTCACGCCGGGGGAGAATTCTGCCCGGGCCTGGGGGTAGCTGCGGAACTGGGTCAGCGCCAGGCGGTCTACGCGCATGGCCCGGCCACCAGGATCTCACTGCCGTCCAGAGAAGCCTTGTCCCCGGGGCGGAGCTTCCTCCCCCGCTGGGTGCACACTTCCCCGTTGACCAGGACCCGGCCCTCCTGGATCAGGGCCTTGGCCTCCCCCCCGGTGCCCACCAGGGCGGCATATTTCAAAAGGGATTCCAGCTTGATATATTCCGTCTGTATGGCGATCTCTTCCATGGCGTACCTCTCACTCCGCCCGGAGGCGCACCGGCAGGATCATATAGAGGAATTTTTCGCTCCCGTCCGTGGGCTTCAGAATGCAGGGAGTGGAGCCGCTGTTGAGGCAGACGAGGAGTTCCTCCGCCGGGGCGGCCTTCAGGGCGTCCAGGAGGTAGCGGTTATTAAAGCCGATCTCCAGATTTTCCCCATCCCCGTCCAGGGGGCAGCTGTCCTCCGCCTTGCCCAGGGCGGTGACGCATACAAAGTCCACATGCCCGTCCCGGAAATAGCAGCGCAGGGGGTTTTTGATCCTGTCGTCGATAATCAGGGAGACCCGGTCAATGGTCCGGGCCAGTTCCGCGCGCTTTGCCGTGAGGGTGAAGCGGAAGCTCTCGGCGATGGACTTGCGGTAATTGAGGAACTCCCCTTCCAGCCGCCGGGAGATGACCACGGTCTTTCCCAGGGAGAAGCTCACGTGCTTGCTGCCCACGGTGATGTAAACCGGGTCCTCCGTGTCGCCGCAGAGCTTTTCCACATCGGAGAGGGCGCTGCCCGGGACGATGAAGCTCTTTTCCTGAAGGTCGCTGGAGAGGATGGGTTCTTTCCGCAGCGCCAGGCGGTAACCGTCCACAGAGACCACCGTGAGGCTTTCCCCCTCCACTTCAAAGAGGGAGCCGGTGTAGATGGGACGGCTCTCGTTGTCGGAGACGGCAAAGAGGGTCTCGCCGATCATCCGCCGGAGGACGCCCTGCTCCACGGCCACGGTGTTGCGCATGTCCACGGCGGGCAGCTCCGGGTAGTCCTGGGCGTCCAGGCCCAGGATGGAAAACTCCGCGCTGCCGCAGCGGATGGTGGTGCGGAGCTTTTCGTCCATGTCCACAGTGACAATGCCGTCCGGCAGGCTCCGGACGATCTCCCCGAAAATCTTCGCCCCCAGCACCACACAGCCCGGCCGGGCCACGTCCGCCAGGAAGGAGGTATACACGCCTTTTTTGAGGTCATAGCCTGTGACCTTCACGTCGTTCCCCGCCTCGATCAAAAGGCCCTCCAGGGCTGGGATGGGGCTTTTGGCTGCGGCGGCCCGGGCGGCGGTGTTCACGGCCTGCTGGAGCAGGTATTTTTCGCAGGTGAATTTCATTGACTTTGTACCTCCTTGGTTCGGGGGGCTTTTCCACACGGGAAAAAAAGACAAAGCTCCCCTCTTTTCGAGAGAATAGAGAGAATAGATTTTTTATAGTTGTAGTATTAGTAGTAGGGGGATCAACATGTGGAAAACCGCCTGAAAGCCCTGGCGCGCCGGGCTTTTTCCTGTGGAGGGCTCTGTGGGAAAACAGGGGTTGTTTTCCACATGCCCTGTGGAGAAAATTCGGGCCATTTTTCCGCGAAAATTTCTCCACACTTTCCCCCAGCATTTCCACAGGAATTTCTCAACACCTGTAGAAAGTCTCGCAGCGTTTACGCCCGCAGGTACATGTGCATCCCTGAATAGGTTCCCTCCTCGCGGCACAGCCGCTGCGGCCTCGGAAAAAACACTTCTCACGGAGCGAGCGTGGGCTTTGACCGCTTTCAGGCGGGCGAAGCCTGCGGGAAGCGGCGTGTTTTCCCATTTATCGGGAAAGGCTTTGCCTTTCCCGATAACTTTAGCTGTGGGAATTGATATTGGAGCTGATGTCCCGCACCGTGCCGGCAATGTCGCTGTCGGTGTTGAGAAGGTCCTCCACCTTCCGGATGGAGGTGAGGACGGTGGAGTGGTTCCGGTCCTCGTACTCCTTGCCGATGTCCACCAGGGACATGTTGGTGAGGTTGCGGATCAGGTACATGCTGATCTGCCGGGCCATGGTGATGTTTTTGGTGCGGCGCTGGCCCCGGATCTCGTCGGCTGTGACGTTGAAGTAGCGGGCGGATTCTTCGATGATCACGTCCGGCGTGGGGATGTAGGCCCCCACCCGTATCACATCTTTGATGGCCCGCTTGACGCTGTTGATGGAGATGCTGTCGTCCAGGATGTCCCGGTAGGCGGTCAGGCGCTTGACCACGCCCTCGATCTGCCGGATGTTGGCGGTGATGTTCTCAGCGATGTACTCCACCACGTCGTCGGGCAAAAGCATGCCCAGGCCCGCGGCCTTGTTCCGGATGATGACCATCCGCGTCTCCATGTCCGGGGGCTGGACGTCCGCCATAAGCCCGCCCTCGAAGCGGGTGCGCAGCCGGTCCTCCAGCTTGTTCATCTCCAGGGGGGGGCGGTCCGAGGTGATGACGATCTGGTGCCCCGCCTCATAGATGTTGTTGAAGGTGTGGAAAAACTCGTCCTGAATGGCCTGCTTGCCGGCGATGAACTGGATGTCGTCCACCAGGAAGAGGTCGGCGTTCCGGTGCTTTTTCCGGAATTCCTCCTGGGTGCCCTTCTGGATGGACTCCACCATCTGCACGATGAAGTCGTCCCCCTTTACATAGACGATCCTGGCGTCCGGGTTGGAGCTGGCAATGGCGTGGCCGATGGCCAGGAGCAGATGGGTCTTGCCCAGGCCGGAGTTGCCATAAATAAAAAGGGGGTTATAGGTCTTACCGGGGTTTTCCGCCACGGCGATGGCCGCGGCGTGAGCAAATTTGTTGGAGGCGCCCACGATGAAGCGGTCAAAGGTGTAGCCTGCGATCTCCGGCAGGCTGTTGACGATGGGGTTCATGGGGCCGACGTTGTTTTTTTCCCGGAGGTACTCCTCCAGCTCGTCCCCGGCCAGGACCAGCAGATGGAACTCGCAGGAGAAGAGGTCCCGGAGGGCGTCGGTGATGATGCCGGTGAAGCGCTGTTCGATGATGCCGCGTTTGAACTCCGTGGAGGTGTGGATCACCAGGCGGTCGTCGCTGATTTCCACAGGCTTGCAGTCCCCGAACCAGGTGTTCATGGCCGTGACGGTGAGCTCCCGGCTGAGGATCTCCAACACCCCTGCCCAGACATCCTTGAGGGAATTCATTTGCTTCTCTCCTTTGATGAATAGATCATACCCGTCTCTCTTTCCCCCCATAAGGGGCGTGGGCCGCCGGCACAGGAAGAAGCGCGCCCCTTTTCCCTAAAGGGGTACTTTTGCGTTCTCTCCCCGGTTCCCCATGTGTCAGAGGGCAGCATACATACACCATAATAGCAAATTTTCGGCTATATAGCAAGATGGAATTAGATATAAATATAGTGTACTTGCACGCTGCCGTGCAAGAAAAATCCCCAAGGCCCGCCGACCCAGCGTAACCGAGTCCCCCGTACGGACAAGGAAATAAGGCCGCCGGAAACAGTTCCGCCGGGAGGGAAATCTCCCTTGCATTTTCTGGAAAGCTTTTGTATACTAAAGACAGTATCACAATATGGAACACCGCCGGCGCAGCTCCGGCGGAAAGGGAGGATTTCAGAAATCATGAAACGCCGCGCCATTACCCTGCTCCTGGTGCTGGCCCTGGTGCTCAGTCTGGGCACCGTGGCCCTGGCCGCAGGGAGCCTGAGCAACTTCCAGAAGGTCAACACATTCCAGGACGGACAGTTCTGGGACGTGAGCAGCGGCCACTGGGCCTACAGCAACGTCCGGAGCGCCTATGAATACGGGCTGATGAAGGGCGAGAGCGACACGGCCTTCGCCCCGGACAGCAGCCTCACCGTG
>CALWOS010000189.1 GCA_944383185.1 uncultured Oscillospiraceae bacterium | reverse complement strand
GCTTTTTTAACATAGGCAGGCACCTGCAGAGAAAAAGGACGCCGGGCCGCATTTTGCGGCCCGGCACAATGGATTTTGAAGGACAGGGAGGAGGCGATCAGATGTTCTCCACCTTGATGAGGTTGGTATTACCGGAC
This sequence comes from uncultured Oscillospiraceae bacterium, assembly GCA_944383185.1. Lineage (GTDB taxonomy): Bacteria > Bacillota > Clostridia > Oscillospirales > Oscillospiraceae > CALWOS01. Next base: position 2,545 of record CALWOS010000189.1, on the reverse strand, counting down.
TTTCCGTTGGTAACGCCGCCGGTAATGACGATCTTATCCCCCTTCTTGAGGTTGAAGGTCTTTTTTGCCACCTGCTGGGCGTTGTAGAACAGCACGTCGGTGGAGGTAAACTCGTCGCACAGGGCGGGGGTCACGCCCCAGCTGAGCGCCAGACGGCGCCAGGTCCGCTCGTTTGTAGTAAGGCCCAGGATGTCCATGGGAGGACGGAACCGGGACACCATGCGGACCGTCATGCCGGACAGGGAACAGGCTACTATAGCATTAGCACCGATATCGATGGCCACGCCACAGGTGGCATGCGAAATCGCGTCGACAGTATTATTGAGCCGAAAGTCCGTCGTATCATGGAACCAGGAGTCATAATGGATACACTGCTCTGTCGCTTCAGCAATACGCGACATAGTGGCAACCGTTTCTACTGGGTATTTGCCAGCAGCAGTTTCCCCGGAGAGCATGATAGCACTGGAGCCGTCGTATACAGCGTTGGCTACATCAGAGACTTCGGCACGGGTAGGACGTGCATTATGGATCATACTTTCTAGCATCTCTGTGGCAGTGATAACACGTTTCCCCAGAAGGCGGCACTGTGTAATCAGACGCTTCTGAATGGCTGGGAGCTGCTCAAAGGGGACTTCCACCCCCAGATCACCCCGGCCGATCATGATTCCCTCGCAGGAGCGGCAGATATCTTCAATGTTATCGATGCCGGACTGATTTTCAATTTTTGCAATCAGGCCGATATCGTCCCGGCCATGCTCCCGGAGAAATCCGTGGATATCCTCCAGGTCCTGGCGGCGGGAGACAAAGGAGCAGGCGATGTAGTCAACATCGTTTTCGATACCGAAGAGAATGTCCCGCTTGTCCTGTTCGCTGAGATAGACCTGATTGAGGACCTTGTTGGGGAAGCTCATGCTTTTGTTGTTGGACGTTTCACCCCCCACCAGCACCCGGCAGATGGCATCTGTCTTTGTTAATTCCTCAACCTGAAAGGCCAGCAGGCCGTTGTTGAGCAGGATCTTGTTGCCTACATCCAGATCCTGAATCAGTCCGGCATAGCTGACAGAGACCCGATGTGCATCGCCTACGATCTGCTCGGTGGTAAAGGCAAACCGGTCGCCCTCTTTCAATGTGACTTTGCCATCAGCAAAGGTGCGAATACGGTACTCCGGCCCCTTCGTATCCAGCATGATAGCAATGGGTAGGTTCAATTTTTCACGTACCCGCTTAATGAGATCTACCTTTTTTTTCTGTTCGGCATGGGTGCCGTGGGAAAAATTCAGTCGGGCTACGTTCATACCGGCATGACACATGGCAGCCAGCGTCTCCTCATTGTCGCAAGCCGGCCCGATTGTACAGATGATTTTCGTCTTTCGCATACTGTAGTCTCCTTTTCAGTCTCAGGTACATTCTTCAGAGTTTATTATAAGCAGGAAAGTCCAGTTTTGTAAAGGCAAACCCCGTTAAGTTTTTCAAAAGCCTTTGTTGTTGAGAAAAGCGGGCTGCCGCAAATGCGACAGCCCGCCTCTTGCTGTGGGTCAATCCGCTGTTATCCAAAGTTAATCCAGAATATAGACCGTGCAGTCCCGCACGCCAAACTGGATACACTCCTCATAGGTGTAGTAGTACAGGTCGATCCGATTTTTCCGGATGGCGCCACCGGTATCCTCCGCAATGGAGAAACCGTAGGTATAGGCGCCATCGTTGGAGACGATATACATTTTCGTCCCAAAGGGGAGCTGGCTGCGATCGACGCCCACCGTACCCAGATGGACGGTGGAGCCAGAGGCAGTAATGGTGCCCACGCCGGGATCGCCGGTAGTGTAGGCGGTGGCACGCATGGTCATGGTCTTGGAAAAGGTGACCTCCTGGCCATTGGCCAGCACCAGCTTGCCGGAGCCATCGGCGTTGGTGATGATGTCCACCACCTCCGCGTCATTGGGAGCGAAGTTCTCCAGGGTGCCCCGCTCAATGACGGTCTCTGTGGGCTCAGTGTCCACAGACTCCACCAAGTGGCGGGAGATCTCCTGGCCGTTCTCATAGATGACCTCATAGACTTCCCGGTGGACGCCGTCCTGTCCCTGGGTCACGACCTGCTCGCTCCAGGTGGGGAGGATGTTGTTATCCACGTAGCGGATGGGACTCTCGGTAATCTCCTCCACGGTGTCATAGTAGATAAACTGGGTGCCCACCGTGATCTCAGCCGGCTCGCCGGACAGATCCACAGCCACCATATCCAGGGGACCCGGCTCGATTTTCAACCGGCTGAGCAGGTGAGAAACCGTCTCATCCTGAGCGGTGGCAGTGATATCCGCATCCATGTAGTGGACCACCACGGATGTTCCTTCCTCCAGCTGGAGGACGCTGTCATCGCCACTGGACATGCTGACCGCGGTGGCGATGAGGACGTTGTCGTCAACACTGGTGATGGGGATGGGGGCGTCCTCGGCCTCCACCTCCACGGCTGCCGCGTCGGTGGACGCGGAGCGCATCAGGGTCAACACGAACAAACAGATGGATAAAGCGGAGAGGGCCCACAGGCGCTTGC
>CALWOS010000188.1 GCA_944383185.1 uncultured Oscillospiraceae bacterium | reverse complement strand
GTAAAGGAGGGTACTCCGATGGATAAACAGATCCTTGGCCGTGGCCATAGCGTTGAGGTGCAGGTCCAGATAGGTGCGCAGGGTACGCATATATTCCGTTTTCTGCTGGGCGTCGTACTCCTGGAGCGCCAGAAGCTTTTCGTGACAAAGCATCCTGCCCGGAAGCCGCCGGGTCGCCTGTTCCAAAATGTAGGGAAAGGCGATGGCGTTGAAATGGTGGATCCAGAGGTAGGGGTTCACCCGGCTTCCCACCTCCAGGGCCACCCGGGCCTGGACATACTGGCGGCGGAGATTGGAATGGCCCCGGAGCACCCGGCTGTATCCCGCCTTCAGAAAGCTCTCCCGGATGAAATAGGCCATCTCTGTCTGGATGGCCTCCAGGGTGGCGTCGCACCGGTCCAGATTGAAAAAACTCACCATGCATCCCTCGTAGGGGAAACAGCAGCAGCCCGGATATCGGTTTTCGATCTGACTGCAGATGAGATTATCGTTGGCATTGTTTTCCTCCTGGTAATGGCTTTGGAGCAGCAGGCAGAAGTAGCGGGACTCCGCTACCCAGCCCAGGCGTCCCAGCTGGCCGCTCATGTCCATATAGTCCGCCGTCCGGTCCGACAGGATCTGCCGGAAGATGCTGCGCAGGCCGCTGGTAGAACGGGATTCCTCCGTAGCCCGGGCTTGCTCCAGAAGAAAGGATACATAGGGCGCCATGGCCGACAGGAGATAGGCGTCGCTGTCCCGGAGTTCCCGGTCCTGCTCCGCAAGGATAACCCGATAGCCGGCCCGTCCCTGGCCGTGCAGATTGAGGTTCCAGGAACGCCAGCCCAGAATATGGGCCGGGTAGAGAAAGGGTACATCGCAGTCCAGCATCTGTTGATAGAGGGTGTCCTGCTGCAGGGCCGCGTACAGTTCGACAGTCTCCGCCCCGCGCTCCCCCAAGCCAGGATCCGGCAGGTCTATGGGGTCCCCCGCCTGGGCCACAATGTGAAAGTCCTGGGCCGAGACCAGGATGGGGTTGCCCAAAACGGGGCAGGAAACCCGAAGCAGATCCTGAACCGCGCCTCTGGCCAGGACAATGCGCTCCATTTCGCGCTCCCACCGGTCATACCGGTCATAGAGTTCCTGGAGAAAATTCAGCACCGCCTGCCGCAGTTCTCCCAGGCAGAGGCTGCTGCCGCGCGGCGCGGCGGGTTCCGCGCCTTCCACGTACACCGCGCATATACCGGGACGGCAGAGTTCCCCGGCCTCCACGCCGCTCAGGTACAGCCGGCCAGGCTCCACCGCCATGCCCGGTTCATAGAAAAGGGGGCGCCCCACAGGGGGCGCCCCCTTTTCTATGTGGGCTCGGGTCATGCCGTAGCGCCCCTCCAGGGCGTCCCGCAGAAGTTCCATCGTCAGTCGCATTCCGGTTTCCCCCCCTGGGTGGCCAGCTCCTTGGCCAGCGTCGCGGCGTCCACTGCCGTTTCCGTATAGGCGTCCGCCCCGATCTCCCGGGCAAACTCCCGGCTTACAGAGCCGCCCCCCACCATGATCACCCTCTGCCGCAGGTCCTTGGATTCCTTGATAAGGCGTACCACCTGGCGCATAGCCGCCTTGCTGGTGGTCAGCAGAGAGGAAAGGCAGATGATGGATGCGTCTGGGTGCTCCCGGGCCGATTTGAGGAACTGTTTTGCCGTAACGTCCACACCCAGGTCAATGACCTGGAACCCCACGCAGCGGAACATCACCGCCACGAGGTTTTTCCCCACATCGTGGAGGTCCCCCTGTACCGTGCCGATGATCACCTTTCCCAGGTCCTGGTATTGCCACCCGCCCAGGTGCGGCTCCAGCACGTCCAGACCCCTGCGCATGCACCTGGCGGCGGCCAGGAGCCGGGGAATATCGCTTTCATTACGGCGGTAATAGTCCCCGGCATCCTGCACCGCAGGGACAAGGGCTTCCTCCAGAACCGCTTTGGGCGCGACGCCCTCTTCCAGAGCGCGCCGCACCAGAGTTTCAACCGTTTTGGGGTAACCGCTCTCCACGGCATCCCGGATCTCCTTTAATATGGACATGGGCCTCTCCATTCCTGCAGCCACATATGGCCGGCGGTGTCTTGACAACTACTTCAGGAGAAAACAGCTGGTATAGGAGATGGTACAGGGACCATAGTAATACCGCATGCCGTTGTCTTTGCAAATCTGGAGCACCAGCATCCCATAGGCCTCCATGGAGGAGACCCGCCGCTTGGGAAAACGGCAGGGGGCGTCCGGATAGGTACAGGCCTTGCACTGGGTACAGCAGCCGGCACCCAGGGCCAGAAGCCCGGGATACTGGGGCAGGAGCTCGTCCAGGAAACGGTAAAAATTCGCCTTGTGGCGGCGCTCCGTCTCCATCATGGCCTCGCCGTCCATCTCATCTTCCAGCTCGCCCACAGACTGGACCAGAATCCCCTCTGTATATCCGGCGACCTGTTGACGCAGGTCCTCCAGGCTGCCGCAGCCGGGGGGACAGCTCCAGTTCTTGTCGTACTTGCCGCAGGAATTGGCCGCGCACATGTCCCGAACTTCCTGGCGCAGCTCTATGGTAGAGACCTTCAGCGGCGCCACGTGCTGAAACCCCGCCGCCTCTCCGGCGGCGATCAGGGCGGAATACTCCAGCATGAGAAAATGCTCCCTTCTTTATTAGTCCAGCTCCGGAAACTCCATGGCCTCCACAAAGGCGTCCTGGAAGCCGGGCAGCGTGGCCAGCTCCAGAAACTCCGCCTTTCGGGCCAAGTTCTCCGCCCGCTCCCAGGCGCCGCGGTCCAGCAAGGCCAACTTGGCCCCTTCCCCGGCGGCGTTGCCCACGGGGCAGGTCTTATGCCGGAGCTCCACAGGGATCAGCCCGATGTCGCAGGCGCTGTTGGGGTCCATATAATTGCCAAAGGCCCCGGCGATGTTGACTTTCCGAATATCCTCCAGCGCAACGCCCAGCCGCTCCGCCAGGAGGCGGATGCCCGCGGCGATGGCGCCCTTGGCCAGCTGCACCTCCCGGATGTCCCGCTGGGTCAGCACCACCTGGGTATCGCCCAGGCGGTATTCCGTGCCGCAGAGAAGCTTCCCCGTCTCGTCGATGTCCCCGGTCCGGCGCAGCACGCCCAAGAGGTCGATGAGGCCGGAGCCGCAGATGCCCTCGGCCGCCTCCTCCCCGATGACGTGCCACTTCACGGCGCCGTTTTCCAAATACACATGGTCCACGGCGCCGTCCGCGCCCCGCATGCCGCACTGGATCTTTGCCCCTTCAAAGGCGGGGCCCGCGGCGGTGGAGCAGGCGATCATCCGCTCCCGGGTGCCCAGAACCAGTTCGCCGTTGGTGCCGATGTCGATCATCAGCGTCAGCTCCTCCAGCTTGTCCCAGCCCCCGGAGAGCAGGCAGCCAATGGTGTCCGCCCCCACAAAGCCGGCGATCACCGGCAGGGCCAGGAGCACCGCCCGGGGATGGGCCGCGATGCCGTAATCCCCGGCGCGGAGGATCAGGCCGTTGCTCACGGTGGGGTTATAGGGGGCATAGGCCAGGGACTCCGGGGAGATGCCCAAAAAGAGATGGTGCATACAGGTGTTGCCCACCACGCTCACCGCCAGCACCGTTTTCCGGTCCGCGCCGGCCTGGGCGCACAGCTGGCCCAAAAGGCCGTCCACCGCCTGGTGCACACAGTCCGCCAGAGGGGCCGCCCCGTGCTCCAGGGCATAATTGGCCCGCTGGATCACGTCCGCACCGTACTGAGCCTGGGGGTTGAGCATGCCGGCCTTGGCGGCTACGGCGCGGTTGTCTGCCTGGATCAGATACCCCGCGATGGAGGTGGTGCCCACGTCAAAGGCGGCCATATAGCAGGGGCGGACCGCCTCCCACAGGTCCAGCACCTGCTCCCGGGCCACGGCGGCGGCAATTTTCCCGCCGGTCTTTCGCAGCAGGCCGCCCAGCCGGGCCAGGAGCGGCACATCTATGGCCCAATCCCGCTTTCCCAGGGCCTGGTCCAATGCCGCCCGCAGGCGGGTCCAGTCCGCCACGCTCTCCCCTGTCCGGCAGGGCGCGACCTGGAGCGCCACGCCCTCCACCCAGGGGGACCACCCCGCCTCTACCGCCGCGGCGCCCTCCG
>CALWOS010000187.1 GCA_944383185.1 uncultured Oscillospiraceae bacterium | reverse complement strand
TTGAGGACCAGCTGGATGTTGCTCTCCAGGCTGTGGCCCCCGGTGATCTCCGCGACCTGGGCCAGGAGGAAGGGGGTCACGCCCTTGCCGTGGATGCCCCGGGCCGCGCACGCTTGCAGGGCCTGGTCGATGGCCGCGTCAATGGCCGCCTTGTCCATGGACCACTCCTCCGGGATGGGGTTGGTCACCAGCATGCCGCCCCGGATCCTCATGGCCCGCTGGGCCCGGAAGATGGCGGCCAGCTCCTCCGGGCTGTCCGCCTGGGCATCTACGGAAAAGCCGCTCTGCCGGGTATAGAAGGCGGGGAGTTCCCCGGTGCCGTAGCCGATCACCGGGACGCCGCGGGTCTCCAGGTATTCCAACGTGAGGCCCAGGTCCAGGATGCTCTTGGCCCCGGCGCAGACGACCATCACCGGGGTCTGGGCCAGTTCCTCCAGATCCGCGGAGATGTCCATGGTGGTCTCCGCCCCCCGGTGGACGCCGCCGATGCCCCCGGTGGCGAACACGGAAATGCCCGCCATGTGGGCGATGCGCATGGTGGTGGCGACGGTGGTGGCCCCGTCCAGCCCCCTGGCCGCCAGGACCGGCAGGTCCCGGATGCTGGCCTTGGCCACGGCCTGGCCCTTCTTCCCCAAATGCTCGATCTCCCCTTCGGAGCAGCCCGCGGTGAGCTTCCCTTCCAGGATGGCCACCGTGGCGGGCACGGCGCCCAGGTCCCGGATGGTCTTTTCCACGGCGAGGGCCGTCTCCACATTCTGGGGATAGGGCATACCGTGGGAGATAATGGTGCTCTCCAGGGCCACCACGGGCCTGCCCGCGGCCAGGGCCTCGGACACCTCCGCTGTTACGGAGAGGCAGGGATTATTTTTCATCATAGAGATCACTTCCTTCATGATTCCATATTGCGCGTTTGCGCCCTTCACAGGCATTCCGCCGGGCGGTAATATCCCGCGTCCCGGACCTCCAGGATCCGGTCAAGGCCCATGTCCGGGCTGATGGCCCCGGGGGCGGCCACGGCCACAGCTCCCGCGGCCAGACCCAGCCGGGCGGCGCCCTCCAGGTCCGTCTCCATGAGGCAGGCCACCGCCAGGGCCGCGGTGAAAGCGTCGCCCCCGCCGGTGGCGTTGCGCAGGCGGGTCTCGGGGCAGGGCAGGCGCAAAAGCCGTTCCCCTTCGGCGCACACCGCCCCCTCCGCCCCCAGGGTGACAAAGCTCCGCCGCACCCCCATGCGGCACAGCGCCAGGGCGGCCCGGGCCGGATCCGTCTCCCCGGTGAGGGCGGCGGCCTCGATGGCGTTGGGTTTGAAGCTGTGGAGCCGGGGCAGCAGGGGCAGCAGCTTCCGGCACTTGGCCGCGCTCACCGGGTCGGCCAGGAGGGGGGCTTTCACATGATCCCCTACCCAGAGCAGGGTCTCCTCCGGGATGTTCCCGTCCAGCACCACCAGCGCCGCCCCATCCAGGACAGGGCGCTGGCGCTCCAGGTATTCCGGGGTGATGGACGCCGTCAGCTCCATGTCCGATAGACCCAGGACCATGTCCCCCTGGCTGTCGGTGAGGTAGAGGTAAATGGAACTCCTGCCCCCCGGAACGGTCCAGGCATGGCCCAGATCCATGCCCAGAGCAAGGCAGCTCTCCCGGAGTTCCGCCGCCGGGCCGTCCTCCCCGAAGGCGGTGAGGAGCGTGACCCGCTGGCCCAAAAGCCGGAGATTGTGGGCGATGTTCCGCCCCACGCCCCCGGGGGATACGGTGATCTGTCCGGGGTTGGAGTCGAGCATCACCAGGGGGGCGAAGGGCCGCCCTCCGATATCCAGATTTACCGCCCCCACCACGCAGATATACCTCTCGTCCATGGGAACGCCGCCCCTTTCTCTCCCCCGCGGTACGGCGCGGAGGCCTTTTTCTCCATTATGCAGATTTTTGCCCCGGTTGTCAACGTGACTTTGGGCGCATCCTCCTGCCGCACAGCCGTAACGCCGTGCCGGTTGAGAGATATCTTGGAAAATGTGCCCTGGCGCCTTGACATTCCAGCGAACTCGAATGTTATAATTGCGTTAAAAACACGATGGAACGGAAAGGGAGTCTTGCCGATGAAACTGCTGGCCGCCGGCATATTTATTGCCGCATATGTGTTGATGATCCTCTTTACCTGCCGGCGGGTCTATGTCGCCCTGGCGGCGGCGGTGCTGTTCCTGCTGCTGGGGATCATCCCCTTGAAGGAGGCCATCCTGGCCGTGGACTGGAACGTGCTGATGATGCTGGCCGGGACCATGGGGACGGTCTCCCTGTTCACGGCGTCGAGAATGCCCAACCGTCTGGCGGACCTGCTGCTGCGAAAGACGCCCAACGCCATGTGGGCGGCGGTGGTGATGAGCCTGTTTGCCGGGATCGTGTCCGCCTTTGTGGACAATGTGGCCACGGTGCTGATGCTGGCCCCGGTAGGCCTGGCCATCGCAAAGCGCCTGGACATGTCCCCGGTTCCCATGCTCATCGCCATCTCCGTATCCTCCAACCTCCAGGGGGCGGCCACGCTGGTGGGAGACACCACCTCCATCATGCTGGGCGGCTACGCGGGGATGGATTTCCTGGACTTTTTCTTCTTCCAGGGGCGCTTTTCCATCTTCTGGGGCGTGGAGCTGGGGGCCGTGGCCACGATCCCGGTGCTCCTTTTCCTCTTCCGCCGGGACCGGGGCCCCATCCCCCCCACGCCGCTCACCCCCGTGGAGGACTATGTGCCCAGCATTCTCCTTCTGGGAAATGTGGCGCTGCTGATCCTGGCGTCCTTCCTGCCGGAGAAGCCCGACATCACCAACGGGCTCATCTGCATGGGCATCTTCCTCATCGGCGGCGTCCGGGCCCTGATCCGGGAAAAGGGCTTCACCTCCGTGCAAAAGGCCCTGGCGGAAATTGATGTGGCCACGCTGCTGCTCCTGGCCGGGCTCTTTATCGTCATCGGCGGCGTGGAGCGGGCCGGCGTCATCGACGCCATCGCCCAGTTCATGGTCAACCTGGGGGGCGGGAACCTTTTCCTCACCTATACGGTGGTGGTCTGGGGCAGCGTGCTCATGAGCGCCTTTATCGACAACATCCCCTATGTGGCCACCATGCTCCCGGTGGTCACGGGGATTTCCGAGATCCTGGGGTGCACGCCCTATGTGCTCTATTTCGGGCTCCTGGTGGGGGCCACCCTGGGCGGGAACCTCACGCCCATCGGCGCTTCGGCGAACATCACCACCATCGGCATCCTGGAAAAGCAGGGCTGCTCCGTGGGTACCAAGGACTTCCTGCGCATCGGCGTGCCCTTCACCCTGGTGGCCGTCATCTGCGGCTATGTGTTCTGCTGGCTGGTCTGGCGCTGAGGCTCGCCCGGGGCAGCGGCAAAAGGCCCCCTTGTGCAAAGGGGGCTGTCAGCCGCATGGCTGACTGGGGGATTGACGTCAGAAGAAAGGCGCTTCGTTCTTCTTCCTTTACCGGCAGCGGCCCGCTGCACTGGGCCCGCCGCCGGGGACGCAAGAAGGACGCAGGCGGCCCATTTTCCCCGCGGGGGACGGGGGAGCGCAAACCGCCTGATTGTCAACCATTCTGTCGATCCCTCCGACCCGCCGCCTGCGGCGTCGGCCCACCTCCCTTTGCGCAAGGGAGGCTTTGGCCGTGCCCGCCTCGCGGCATAGCTGCTGCGGCCTACGTTAAAAATGTGCCGCCGGAGCCCAGCAAAGCGGAGGAAAGCGGGGAGAGAAGTGTCATCCCTTTTGTCAAAGAAGGCAAAGCCTTCTTTGACAAGCTGAAGCACCCCCCGCCGCAAAAATTGCGGCGGGGGGTGCTTTTTTCCTCTCATCTCAGCTCTCCTGGGCCCGGACCAACCGGGCGAAAACGCCGTCCCGGGCAAGGAGCTCTTCATAGGCGCCGTACTCGGCCACATGGGCGTCCTCGATGACGGCGATGTGGTCCGCCCCCCGGATGGTGGAAAGGCGGTGCGCGATGACGATGGAGGTGCGGCCTTTCCGCAGAGCCTCCAGGGAGGCCTGGATCCGCTGCTCCGTGACGCTGTCCAGGGCCGAGGTGGCCTCGTCCAGGATGAGGATGGGCGGATCCTTGAGAAAGACCCGGGCAATGCTGATGCGCTGCTTCTGCCCCCCGGACAGGAGCACGCCCCGCTCCCCCACATAGGTGTCGTAACCCTCTGGCATGGCCAGGATGTCCTCATGGATCTCCGCCAGGCGGGCGGCGCGCTCCACCTCCGCGTCCGTGGCCCCGGGGCGGCCGTAGCGGATGTTCTCCCGGACGGTGTCGGCAAAGAGGAAAACGTCCTGCTGTAAAATGCCGATCTGCCGCCGGAGGCTCGCCTGGGTGACGGCGCGCACATCCTGGCCGTCTATGGTGACGGACCCGGCGGAGACATCGTAAAACCGGGGCAGGAGCTGGCACAGCGTGGTCTTGCCACCGCCGGAGGAACCCACCACCCCCAGGCAGCTCCCCGCCGGGATGCGCAGGGACACGTCATGCAGGACCTCCGGCGCGCCGGGCTCGTAGGAAAAGGACACGTGGGAAAAGGCCACGTCCCCCTTCACCGGGCCCAGCTCCCGGGCGTCCGGGGCGTCGGCCAGATCCGGCGCGGTGTTCATGATCTCCAGAAAGCGGCCAAAGCCGGCGATGCCCTGCATGTACATCTCAATAAAGGAGTTGAGCTTCCGGATGGGGGTGACGAAGGTGCTCACATAGAGGGAGAAGGTGAGCACGTCCACATAGCTCATCCGGCCCCGCATGATAAAATAACCCCCGGCGGCGATGGTGATGACCTGGAGGATGGCCAGGGTGAACTCCGTGCCGCTGAAGAAGATGCCCATGGCCCGGTAGTAGCCGCCCTTGGCGGTTTTGAAGTCGTCGTTGCTCCGGCGGAACTTGGCGGCCTCCGCCTGTTCATTGGTGAAAGCCTTGGCCGTCCGGGCCCCGGAGATGCTCCCCTCCACCTGGGCGTTGATGCCCGCCATGCGCTGCTTCACGGCGACGCTGGCCCGGCGCATCCGCTTCCGCTGGAGCACAGCGAACAGCAGAAAGAGGGGCACCACCGCAAAGAGGATCAGGGCCAGCTCCCAGCGGATGGTCAGCAGGATCCCAAAGGCGCCGCCCAGGGTGAGCACGGACATGAAAAGGTCCTCCGGCCCGTGGTGGGCAAGCTCCGTGATGTCAAAGAGGTCCGTGGTGATGCGGCTCATGAGCTGCCCCGTGCGGTTGTGATCGAAGAAGTGGAAGCTCTGGCTCTGGATGTGGCCGAAGATGTCCGCACGCATGTCCGCCTCGATACGCACGCCCAGAAGGTGGCCCCAGTAGGTGATCACATACTGCAAAATGCCCCGGATCACATAGGCCGCCGCCAGGGCCGCCATCACCAGGAAAAACGTGCGGTAAAGCCCCTCAGGCAAATAGCGCTCCAGGCCCATCCGGGTGAAGAAGGGGAAGGCCAGGTCTGTGGCGCTCACCAGGGTGGCGCAGGCCATGTCCAGGACAAAAAGCCGCCAGTGGGGCTTATAGTAAGAGGCAAAGACCTTCAAGGGCCGCGCCGTAAAATCCCGTTTCATTTCTCTCTCCTCCCAGGTGGCCTATTTCTCCCGGTATTCCCGGCTTTTGGCCACGGCCAGCTGGTCGCAGCGGTTGTTCCAGGGGTTTTCCGCGTGGCCCTTCACCCAGTGTACCTGCACGTCGTGCTTCTCGCACAGGGCAAGCAGCCGCTCCCAGAGGTCCGGGTTCAGGGCCGGCTTTTTATCCGCCTTCACCCAGCCCCGGGCCCGCCAGCCCTTGGCCCAGCCCTTCAAAAGGGCATCGGAGACGTACTTGGAGTCCGTGTAGAGCTCCACCCGGCAGGGCTCCCGGAGGGCCTCCAGGGCGGCGATGGCGCCCATAAGCTCCATGCGGTTGTTGGTGGTGTGGGCCTCGCCCCCGGAGAGCTCCCGTGTGTGCTCCCCGTAGCGGAGGATGGCCCCCCAGCCCCCCGGCCCCGG
>CALWOS010000186.1 GCA_944383185.1 uncultured Oscillospiraceae bacterium | reverse complement strand
CGGAGCAGAAGAGCATGGGGCTGTCCAGCTGCTCGTCCGTGGCGTCCAGATCCATCAAAAGCTCCAGCACCTCGTCCACCACTTCGTGGACCCGCTGGTCCGGCCGGTCAATCTTGTTCACCACCACAATCACCCGGTGGCCCAGCTCCAGGGCGCGGCTCAGCACGAAGCGGGTCTGGGGCATGGGTCCCTCCGCCGCGTCCACCAGGAGGATGACGCCGTTTACCATCTTCAAAATGCGTTCCACCTCGCCGCCGAAGTCGGCGTGGCCCGGGGTGTCCACAATGTTGATCTTGGTGTCCTTATAGCGGACGGCGGTATTTTTGGCCAGGATGGTGATGCCCCGTTCCCGCTCCAAGTCGCCGGAGTCCATTACCCGCTCCACCACCTCCTGGTTTTCCCGGTAGGCGCCGCCCTGCTTGAGCATTTCGTCCACCAGGGTGGTCTTGCCGTGGTCCACGTGGGCGATGATGGCCACATTCCGCAATTGCTGCATATTTCAACACATCCTATGTTTGTTCAGATTCCAAGGGGCCGGGTATGTGCCCCGGCGCTCCATAACAAACTAAAATTATAACACACAGAGAGGTGAAATACAAGGCTGAGAGGGGGAAAAAGGGGAAAAGGCCGCGCTTTCTTCCCCGGTAATACTTGTAAAAGCCGCCGGGCCATGGTAGGATAAAGAAGATTGTATGTGTTCTCAACAGAATGCGGCCGGAGAAAGGGCGGATGGGATATGGCTGTAAAGGCCAGAAACATGACCGTTGGCGTGGAGTGGAAGCACATCCTGCTTTTTTCCCTCCCCATCCTGGCGGGACAGTTTTTTCAGCAGCTCTACAACACTGTGGACTCCATCGTGGTGAGCCACTTTGCCGGCGCCACCCAGGAGGCCTGCGACATCGCCCTGGCGGCGGTGGGGGGCTGCGTTTCCCTGACCTTCCTCTTCCTGGCCGTTGCCGTGGGCATGAGCAACGGCGGCGCGGTACTGGTGAGCCAGCTCTTCGGCGCCCGGTTGCGGGCGGATATGAAAAAGGCCGCTGCCACCCTCTTCCTGGCCATGCTGGCGCTGGGGGCGGCGGTTTCCGTGCTGGGGGCGGCGCTGGCCCGGCCCATCATCCAACTGCTTCTGGACATCCGGGATCCGGAGGTGATGGACCAGGCGGTGGTCTATTTTTCCATCTACGCCGCCGGGCTGGTGTTCCAGTACACCTATAACGCCGTGGCCGCCACACTCCGGGCGGTGGGGGACAGCAAGGCCACCCTATATTTCCTGGCAGTGGCGGCGGTGCTGAACGTGGTGCTGGATCTCTTTTTCGTTATTTCCTTTGGCTGGGGGGCCGCGGGCGTGGCAGTCGCCACGGTGATCGCCCAGGCCGCCTGCGCCGTGGTGAGCGTGATCTACATGGTCCGGCGGTATCCGGATTTCCGCTTTTTCAACCGGGCTGATTTCCGGGCAGACCGGCACAAGCTCGCCCTCATCCTCCGCCTGGGCATCCCCGCCACCATCCAGCAGATGGTGATCTCCCTGGGAAATGTCTTTGTCCAGCGCCTGGTGAACAGCTTCGGACGGGCGGCCATGAATGCCTTCACCGTGGGAAACCGCATGGAGGTTTACGCCTTGATCCCCCTCTTCTCCCTGAATACCAGCATGGCCACCTTCACCGGGCAGAACGTGGGCGCCGGGCGCTATGACCGGGTCCGCCGGGGCTGGTGGCAGGCCATCCTTCTGGCCATCGCCATCAGCGGCATTGTGGCCGTGGTGCTCTACACGTTTGCCTACTCCCTGGCGGACATCTTCAACGTCTCCGGGGAGGCCCGGGCCCTGGCGGTGCAGTTTATCCGCTTTATGAGCCTGTTCGTCTTCATTTTCGCCAGCTACATCCCCACCACAGGCCTGCTCCAGGGGGCGGGAGACGCCATCTGGAGCACCATCTCCTCCCTGGTGAGCCTCAGCGCCCGGGTGGCCTGCGCTTACTTCCTGGCGCTGGGGTTGGAGATGGGCTTTGCCGCGGTATGGATCGCCACTCCCGTGGGCTGGGGCGCCGGACTGGTGGTGGCCAGCAGCCGGTACTTCAGCCGCCGCTGGATGACCAAGGCCGTGGCCGGCCCCGCGGCGACGGGGGAGGCGCTTCCGGAATCCCAAGGAGAGGAGAGTCCCAGTGAACTATAACTTTTTTGCCCTCATCGCCCGGATGCGCCACATCGGCCGCTGGGGACTCATGCGCAGCGTGGTGCCCGAGAACGTCCAGGAGCACAGCCACATGGTGGCAGTCCTGGCCCATGCCCTGGCCCTGATCCGCCGGGACGTGCTGGGGCGGGACTGCGATGTGGACCGGGTGGCGGTTCTGGCCCTGTACCACGACGCCCCGGAGATTCTCACCGGGGATATGCCAACCCCGGTGAAGTACTTCAGCCCCGCCATCCGGGAGGCCTACCGCCAGGTGGAAGAGGTCTCCGCAGCCCGGCTGCTGGACATGCTGCCTCCGGAGCTCCGGGAGAGCTACGCCCCCATCCTGGGGGAGGAGACGGGTGCAGAGTGGGAACTGGTGAAAGCGGCGGACAAGCTCTCCGCCCACATCAAGTGTCTGGAGGAACGCAAGGCCGGCAATACGGAATTCCTCCAGGCCGAGCAGCAGACCCGTGACGCCCTGGAGAAAAATCCCCTGCCGGAGCTGCGCTATTTTATGGAGCACTTCCTGCCGGGCTTTTCCCTCACATTGGATGAACTACAGTAACGCAAAGGAGAAAGAACTGTTATGCGAGCCATTGTCACCGTCATCGGCAAGGACCGGGTGGGCATCATCGCGGAGGTGTGCGCCCTGCTGGCCGGGCACCAGGTCAACGTCCTGGACATCAGCCAGACCGTCCTCCAGGAGTATTTCACCATGATCATGCTGGTGGATACCGCCGCGTGTACCGCCAGCTTCACGGAGCTCCGGGACTGCCTCCGCCAGGCCGGGGAGAGCCAGGGGTTGGACATCCGTGTCCAGCGGGAGGACATCTTCAACGCCATGCACCGGATCTGACGGGAGGGGGCGGCAATATATGATCAACTCCAACGAGATCCTGGACACCATCCGCATGATTGACCAGCAGCATCTGGACGTGCGCACCGTCACCATGGGTATCTCCCTGCTGGACTGCTGCGACGCCGACCCCCAGCGGGCCTGTGGGAAAATCTATGACAAGATCGTCCGCTCCGCCAGGGACCTAGTGAAAACCGGAGAGGCAATCGAAGGGGAGTTCGGCATCCCCATTGTGAACAAGCGCATCTCCGTCACCCCCATCGCCCTGGTGGCCGGGGCGTCGGAGACGGAGGACTATGTGCCCTTCGCCAAGGCCCTGGACGCGGCACGGGCGGAGACGGGCGTGAACTTCATCGGCGGCTTTTCCGCCTTGGTGCAGAAAGGCATGACTCCGGCGGACGAACGTCTCATCGCCGCCATCCCCCAGGCCCTGGCGGAGACGGAGCTGGTGTGCGCCAGCGTGAACGTCGGCTCCACCAAGGCGGGGATCAATATGGACGCCGTGGCCCGCATGGGCCGGGTCATCAAGGACACCGCCGCCCGCACCGCGGACCGGGGCGGTTTTGGCTGCGCCAAGCTGGTGGTGTTCTGCAACGCCGTGGAGGACAACCCCTTCATGGCCGGCGCCTTCCACGGCGTCAGCGAGGCGGACCGGGTCATCAACGTGGGCGTCTCCGGCCCCGGCGTGGTGCACCATGCGCTCCAGGCCGTGAAGGGCGCGCCCTTTGACGTGGTGGCGGAGACCGTCAAAAAAACCGCCTTCCGGGTGACTCGCATGGGCCAGCTGGTGGCCCAGGAGGCCAGCCGGCGGCTGGGGGTGCCCTTCGGCATCGTGGACCTGTCCCTGGCGCCCACCCCTGCCGTTGGAGACAGCGTGGCCCGGATTCTGGAGGAGATGGGCCTGGAGACCTGCGGCACCCACGGCACCACGGCGGCCCTGGCCCTTTTGAACGACGCGGTGAAAAAGGGCGGCGTCATGGCCTCCTCCAGCGTGGGGGGCCTTTCCGGCGCCTTCATCCCCGTGAGCGAGGACGAGGGCATGATCGCCGCGGCCAAGAGCGGCGTGCTCACCTTGGACAAGCTGGAGGCCATGACCTGCGTGTGCTCCGTGGGCCTCGATATGATCGCCGTGCCCGGGGACACCAGCGCGGAGACGCTCTCGGCCATCATCGCCGACGAGGCGGCCATCGGCATGGTGAACACCAAGACCACCGCCGTGCGACTGATCCCTGCCCCCGGCATGGACGTGGGGGATACGGTGGAGTTCGGCGGCCTTTTGGGCAGCGCGCCGGTGATGCCGGTACACCGGGAGAGCTGCGCGGAATTTATCGCCCGGGGCGGGCGCATCCCGGCGCCCATGCACTCCCTGAAGAACTAGGAGCGTTTTATGGAGCAGGAAAAGATTGACCGCATCAACGCCCTGACCCGCCTGGCCCGGGAGCGGGAGCTCACCCCGGAAGAACACGCCGAACGGCAGAGTTTGCGGAACGAGTACCTGGCGGAGTGGCGCCTGGGGGCCGAGCAGGTCCTCCAGAACACCAAGGTGCGGCTCCCGGACGGCACGCTGGTGCCTTTGAAAAAGAAAAAGAAGGATTGATGGAGACCCATGGCATCCCATATTGTTGACCAACAGAACCTGGAGGAGCGGCTGCGCGAGACCCTGGCCCAGCTCCCCCAGCGCTGCGCCGGCACCGTCAGCGCCATCCCCATGGAGCTGGTGCGCTGCTGCGCGGCCACGGGCACGGCGGTGTTCGCCGTGCAGGCCGAGACCTGGATGGGCAATCCCGGCGGCACCCTCCACGGCGGGATGTGTGCCGTGCTCCTGGACACGGCCCTGGGGGTACTGGTGAACTGCCTCCCCGCCGGCCCCCAGCGGGACGACGTCACCGTGGAGCTGCGCCTTGCCTATCTCCGGCCTGTGCCCCTGGGCGGGACGCTCCACCTCCACGCCCAGGTGATCAAGTCCGGCAGCACGCTGCTGTACGCCTCCGGTTCCATCTGCCTGCCGGGGGAGGCGGAAACGCCCCTGACCACCGCCGACGCGGTGTACTTCTCCGGCGGCGCCCGGAAGGGGGAGGGAAGGGCATGACGGAAATGGAAGCCGTGCTCCGGCGGAATCTGGAGGAGATCCGCACCCTCTGCGACGGCACGGTCCAGGGCCTGCCCTACCGTCTGGAGAGCTGCCGGGAAGACGTGCCGGAGCTCACCGTCTCCCTCCAGCCGGAGCCCTGGATGCAGAACGTGGGGGGCATCATGCACGGGGGCGTCATCGCCATCCTCTGCGACAACGCCATGGGTATGATGAGCCGCTGGTGCGCCCCGGGCCGGCTGCTCCACCCCACAGTGGACATGCAGCTGCGGTATTTCCGCCCGGTGCCCGTGGATAAGCGGGTCTTTGTCCGCTCCCGGTGCCGGAAGTCCGGCCGGACCCTTATGTACCTGGAAGCCGCCGTGTGGGCCGAGGGGCAGGAGGCCGCCGTCTGCGCCGAGGCCGCCGCCACCTTTTTCTGCACGCCCCTGCCCGCTGAGGGGGAACCGTGAGGCAAGGGCCTTTTGTCCCGGCTTCCGGAGCCCGGCCATATAAGAGTGGTTTTGAAAAATAAATGGGCCTTCCATATGGGGAAGAGATGGGCGCTGCCGTTTGCCAGCCGCCGATAAGGGAGGTTTGCAGACAAACCGGCTTAACAGCTGGCAGGCAGGCTGCAGCGAAAAGCGGG
>CALWOS010000185.1 GCA_944383185.1 uncultured Oscillospiraceae bacterium | reverse complement strand
CGACAGCCCTGGCTGCTTACACCGATTCCGGACGCGTGGCGCCCTACGCCGCGGAGGCCATGGCCTGGGCTGTGGAGCGGGGTATTATCACCGGTATGACAGCGGATACCCTAGCGCCCCAGGGGACCTCCACCCGGGCCCAGATCGCCGCGGTATTCCAGCGTTGGCTCACAACCTGAATCCTGAATATGTTAAGCAAGAAGCCCCGGCACATTTTGTATGTGCCGGGGCTTCTGTTTGCTTCTCATGCGTCGATCCAGTAAAATACCGTCCATGGATATCCGCTGACAGAATAAACGCCTGACACTTCCACCTGGAAGCCCTGGCCGTTGTACAGCACGGCGTCCCCCGCCGCAACGTCCTCTGAATCCTGGTAATCGCCTATACCCAGGATGCCTTCCACCGCCTGGGTCTGGAGCGCTTCCCAGTCCCCGCCGCAGCGGGCGACATATTCCGCCGCCGTGATGGGGCAGTCCGATTCCAGGTCGTAGTAGTACCCATCCACGGAATAGACCGTCTCGGAATACTGCCAGCCGATAGTGCTGTAGACCAGGATGCCCACCACGCTGTCTGTGATATCATTCTCGTAATAGATATTGTAGAGCTCATTTTCCTCCTCGCCGGCTTCCAGCTTCTCCAGGGGGCCACGGTATGCCTCCCAGATATCCGCGTTGAAGTTGTCTAAGCTGGCGGAGGGGTTCCCCGTCTCCAGGCGGGGGATTGCGACCTGCTGCAGCCAGTCAAACTCTTTGCTGGGGTCCAGCATATCCACCGCCGGGCGGGAGATACTGGCCGCATCCACAACAGCCGCAGCGGGCGAAGGCGAGGGAGTCGGAGGCGGCGTAGTCGTGCTGTCTGTAGATGGCGGCATACCGCCGCAGGCGCTCAAAATACAAAGAAGCAGGGCGGCCGTCAGTATGAAAACGCCGGGACGGAAACGGTGTTGTCTCATAAACTCGCTCCTTTTTCAGTTTGTTTTGATAACAGAAGTATAGCAGTTTCCGGCGGGCAGTGCAAGGGGCGCCAGGCCGCGGGGAAAAAGCGGATTACTTTTCTCCCCGGTATTGAAGCGGCGGCGTATTTCTGGTAAAATATATGCACAATACTATTCTCAGCACAAGCTCGCCATACCCATATGTGACCATCATTCATCCAAAAAAGGAGGCTGCGCAAAATGCCGGACCGCTACAGTTCCCAGACGTATCTGGATGCCATGGACGCCTGGTGGAGGGCCAGCAACTACCTGGCTGCCGGACAGCTGTATCTGCTGGACAATCCCCTGCTCCGCCGTCCCCTGGAAAAGGAGGATATTAAGCGCAAGATTGTGGGCCACTGGGGCACCGTCCCGGGCCAGAATTTTATCTACACCCATCTCAACCGCGTGATCAACAAGTATGACCTGGATATGATCTACCTCTCGGGACCCGGCCACGGGGGCAACGCCATGGTGGCCCAGGACTGGCTGGACGGCAGCTATACGGAGGTCTATCCCAACATCACCCAGGACATCCATGGGATGAAAAAGCTGTTCAAGCAGTTCTCTTTCCCGGGCGGCATCTCCAGCCATGTGGCCCCGGAGACGCCGGGCAGCATCAACGAAGGCGGTGAGCTGGGCTACTCCCTGGCCCACGCCCTGGGCGCCGTGCTGGACAACCCTGGACTCATCGCCGCGTGCGTGGTGGGTGACGGCGAGGCCGAAACCGGCCCTCTGGCCACCGCCTGGCAGCTGAATAAATTCCTCAGCGCCAAGAACGACGGCGCGGTGCTGCCCATTCTCCACCTGAACGGCTACAAGATCGCCAACCCCACTGTCCTGGCCCGTATCCCACGAGAAGAACTGGAAATGTTCTTCCGGGGCTGCGGTTGGTCCCCCATCTTTGTGGAGGGGGACGAGCCCATGGATATGCACCGGAAAATGTCTGACGCCCTGGACAAGGCCATTGAGGCCATTCTCTCCTATCAGAAAGCCGCCCGGGAAAACGGGGAGACCAAGCGCCCGCCCTGGCCCATGATCGTGCTCCGCACGCCCAAGGGCTGGACCGGCCCCAAGGTGGTGGACGGCAAGCCTGTTGAGGGCACTTTCCGGGCCCACCAGGTGCCCATCTCCATGACCGCGCCGGAGCATATGGAGCTGCTGGAAAACTGGCTGCGCTCCTACCGGCCCGAGGAACTCTTCGATGAGGACGGCGCGCCGGTGGAGACCATCCAGGCCCTGGCCCCCAAAGGCAAGCGCCGCATGGGCGCCAACCCCCACGCCAACGGCGGGCTGCTGCTGAAAGATCTGCGTCTGCCGGACTTCCGGGATTACGCCGTGGAAATCCCCTTCCCCGGCGCTGTGGAAGAGCAGGATATGATGGTCCTGGGCGCCTATGTCCGGGACGTGTACCGCCTGAACGAAAAGGAGAGCAATTTCCGCTGCTTTGGCCCTGACGAGACCATGTCCAACCGCTTAGGCAAGGTTTTTGAGGAGACCTCCCGGCGGTTCAACGGGGAAATTGTCCCAGGGGACGAGTTCCTCTCCCCTGAGGGCCGCGTCATGGACAGTATGCTCTCCGAGCACATGTGCCAGGGCGCCCTGGAGGGCTACCTCCTCACCGGACGCCACGGGTTTTTCAACAGTTATGAGGCCTTCATCCGCATTGTGGACT
Source organism: uncultured Oscillospiraceae bacterium (assembly GCA_944383185.1). GTDB lineage: Bacteria > Bacillota > Clostridia > Oscillospirales > Oscillospiraceae > CALWOS01. The sequence goes on along the minus strand of CALWOS010000185.1, from coordinate 4,675 downwards.
CCATGTTCGCCCAGCACGCCAAGTGGCTAAAGGTGACCAACGCCCTCCCCTGGCGGCAGGACATCGCCTCCCTCAACTATGTCCTCTCCAGCAATGTCTGGCAGCAGGATCACAATGGCTTTACCCACCAGGACCCCGGCTTCCTGGACCATGTGGCCAATAAAAAGGCGGATGTGGTACGTCTTTACCTCCCGCCGGATGCCAACTGCCTGCTGAGTTGCTTCGACCACTGCATCCGCAGCCGGAGCTATGTGAACGTCCTGGTCACCAGCAAGCATCCCCGCCCCCAGTGGCTTACCATGGACCAGGCGGTGAAGCACTGCACCCAGGGCATCGGGATCTGGCAGTGGGCCAGCACCGATCAGGGCCAGGAACCGGACGTGGTCATGGCCTGCTGCGGCGATACGCCGACATTGGAGACCCTGGCGGCGGTAACCATTCTCCGCAGGCATTTTCCGGAGCTGCGGATACGCGTAGTAAACGTGGTGGACCTGATGCGCCTGCAGTCCAACAGCCTCCACCCCCATGGTCTCAATGATCAGGAGTTCGACGCCATCTTCACTAAGGACAAGCCTGTGGTTTTTGCCTTCCATGGCTATCCCAGCCTGATCCACGAACTCGTGTACCAGCGGGCCAACAAGAATATCCATGTCCGGGGTTATATGGAGGAAGGCACCATCACTACGCCGTTTGACATGCGGGTCCAAAACCAGATTGACCGCTTCAACCTGGTCATGCTGGCGCTGTACCTCATCGACCTGGGCAACCGGGACAGCTACCTCATCCAGATGATGAAAGACAAGCTGGTAGAGCACAAGAACTATATCGCCGAGTACGGCGTGGATCTTCCGGAGATACTCAACTGGAAGTGGACCGCCGCAGAAGACTGAAAACCGTGTCCAAAACACCTCCCCTCGGCCCTGTGCCGGGGGGAGAAAGGAGAGAGACTATGGAGAAGAGAAAGGCTCCCCCGGTTTACCCCGGACCGCCGGAAACCGACCTGTACCTCTTCAACACCGGCGAGGCCCAACGGGCCTACCTCTGCTTTGGCTGCCACTACTTCGCCGGCCCGGACGCCTGGCGCTTTCTGGTCTGGGCCCCCAATGCCAAAGCCGTGCATGTAGTGGGCGACTTTAATGGCTGGGACAAAACCGCCACGCCCATGGCACCGGTGCAGGGTGGCTTCTGGTATGCCTGGGTCCCGGGGCTGAAAAACGGGGACATCTACAAATATGCCATCACCGGGCCTGACGGCACCGTACGCCTGAAAGCGGACCCTTTTGCCTTTCACAGTGAGACAGGCCCCGCCACCGGCTCCCGGGTCTGGAGCCTGGAGGGCTATACCTGGGGCGACGGGGATTTTCTCCGCCGCCGCCGGGAGACAGACCCTGCCCGTGCGCCCCTATCCATATACGAAGTACATATCGGCTCCTGGAAGATTCCCGAAGGGGCGCTGTTCCCCAACTATCGCCAGGTGGCAGACGAACTGGCGGAGTACTGTAAGGACATGGGGTATACCCATGTGGAATTGCTGCCGGTTTCGGAATATCCCTATGAAGGTTCCTGGGGTTACCAGGTCACGGGCTACTACGCCCCCACCAGCCGTTACGGCACCCCTCAGGATTTCATGTATTTTGTGGACCGACTTCATCAGGCGGGCATTGGCGTGATCCTGGATTGGGTTCCCGCCCATTTCCCAAAAGACGCCCACGGCCTCATCCAGTTTGACGGTACGCCCCAGTTTGAGTGCAAGGAACCTCGGATGGCCAACCATCCGGAATGGGGTACGCTGATTTTCGACTATGCCAGCCCCCAGGTCCAGAGCTTTCTCATTTCCTCGGCCATGCTGTTTTACGATCTCTACCACATCGACGGTATCCGGGTGGACGCGGTGAGCTCCATGCTGTATCTGGACTATGGCCGGAAGCAGGGGGAATATACCCCCAACAAGGACGGCGGCAATATCAACCTGGACGCCGTGGCCTTTCTCCAGAAGCTCAACAGCGTCCTTCTCACCAACCATGTAGGCTGCGTTACCATCGCGGAGGAGAGCACGGCGTTCCCCTTGGTCACCTATCCCCCCAGCGTCGGCGGCCTGGGTTTCCGTTTCAAATGGGACATGGGGTTCATGCACGATACCATCGAGTATTTCTCCATGGACCCCTATTTCCGCCGGGACAACCACGAGAAAATCACGTTCTCCATGTTTTATGCCTTCTCGGAGCATTTCATCCTGGCCTACTCTCATGACGAGGTGGTCCACGGGAAGTGTTCCATGCTGGAGAAAATGCACGGGCTGTACCACGACAAGTTTGCCTCACTCCGGGCCCTGTATGGCTACCAGTTCGGACACCCGGGGAAAAAGCTCATGTTCATGGGCAGCGAGTTTGCCCAAGTGATCGAGTGGAACTACAAGCAGTCTTTGGACTGGGTGCTGCTGGATTACCCCATCCACGACGGTATGCGCGCCTGGGTGCGGGAACTCAACCGCCTGTACCGGGAGAATCCCGCCCTCTATGCCATCGAGGACAGCTGGGACGGATTCACCTGGCTGAATGTGGATGACCGGGATCGCTCCTCCGTCGCTTTCCTCCGTATGGACGGCAAGGGAAACTACATCGTCTGCGCCTGTAACTTCACGCCCAGCACTTGGGAAGACTTCACCATCGCCCTCCCGGGGCAAGGAAAGCTGCTGCGCCTTTTGAGCAGCGACGAAGCCCGCTTCGGCGGAAACGCCCTTGCCTGCACAACCCGGCCCAGGGTATATTCCAGGCCTTTCCGGGACATGCCCTGCAGCGCGCAGCTGTTCCTGCCGCCTTTATCTGTACAGTTTTACCGCTACACGCCCCGCCCTCCCCGGCAGCGCAAAACCGATGGAGAGCTGGCCTGCGCCCACACCAAGGGAAGCGCGCAGGAAGCCGGAAACGCCGCTCCCACCAAGGGAAAAGCTGAAAAAAAGGAGTCTTGAGGAACATGACCAAACAGACGATGAAGCGGGAGCTGGAAAAAATCTCCCAGGAAAAGGGCCGCACGGAGCTGCCCAGCGTTCTGCTGTGTGCCGCGGAGTGCAGCCCCTTCGCCAAAACCGGCGGTCTGGCCGATGTGGTGGGCACTCTCCCCGGCGAGCTGCGCACCCTGGGCCTGGACGCCCGGGTCATTCTCCCCTTTCACCACAACATCAAGGACAAATACCGCTATGATGTGGAACACCTGTGCTCCTTTGCCGTGGACCTGGGCTGGCGGAGCAAGTTCGTGGGGGTGGAGCGCCTGGTGCGGGACCGCGTCACCTATTATTTCATCGACAATGAGGACTATTTCGGCGGAAAAATCTATCTGGGCGGCCCTGAGGAGATCGAACAGTACTGCTTCTTCTGCCGGGCGGTGATGGAGGCCCTGCCCCACATCGGCTTCATTCCCGACATCCTCCACTGCAACGACTGGCATACGGCCATGCTCCCGGTGCTCCAGCGCACCCAGTACGGCTGGCTGCCTCAGGGCCGCTCCAAGACGGTCCTGACCATCCACAACATCGCATTCCAGGGCAAGTGCGGCTTCAAGCAGGCCAAAGACCTCTTGGGCATTGAGGAAAAATTCTGCACACCGGAGTTTCTGGAGGCCTATGGCTGCTGCAACTTCCTGAAAGGCGGCTGTGTTTTTGCCGACCACATCACCACCGTGAGCCCCACATACGCCCAGGAGATCCTCACTCCAACCTTCAGTGAGGGGCTTGACGGCATCCTCAACGCCCGGCGCCACCAACTCACCGGAATCCTCAACGGCATTGACCGCAGCGTCTTCAATCCCTGGAATGACGAGTGCCTGCCCTTCCGCTTCTCCGCTTCCAACCTCAAAGGAAAGGCGAAGGTCAAGTCCGCCCTGCTCCAGGAACTGGGCCTGGAGGACTACCCTGGACGGCCCCTGATCGCCATGGTCACCCGGCTCACGGAGCAGAAAGGGCTGGACCTGGTGATGCGGGTGCTGGATGATATCATGGCAATCCCCATGAACTTTGTCCTCCTGGGCTCCGGAGATGCAAAATATGAGGAATTCTTCCGGCAGGCGGAGAACCGCTACAAAGGCCGCCTGTGCGCTTACATCGGCTACAACGAAGAACTGGCCCACCGGATCTACGCCGGGTCAGATTTCTTCCTGATGCCATCCCGCTTCGAGCCCTGCGGCCTCAGCCAAATGATCGCCATGCGCTACGGCAGCCTACCCATCGTCCGAGAAACCGGCGGGCTGAAAGACACCGTAAATCCCTACAACCAGTATACCGGCGAGGGAACCGGCTTCACCTTCGCCAACTACAACGCCCATGAGATGGCCCATGTGATCCATCTCGCCTCCACCATCTACCCCAACAAGGAAATCATGGATTCCCTGATCCTCCAGGCAATGCGTGCGGACTATGGCTTTGCCAACTCGGCTTATGCCTACGCGCAGCTGTTCCTCTCCCTCCTGTGAGCGGGGAACGTTTGCTGCACATCGGTGGGGCCATCTGGGAGGAGTGGACAGCCGAGGCCTTGCGCATCCACTACACCGGAGGGATGACGGCGGTGCTCCGGGAAGATGGGTACATCACAAGCCGGGATCCGGCGCTGCGCACGCTCCTCATTGGCGCCCGGCAGCCGGAAACGGAGGAAGACCGCTTTGCACTGCGCTACCTGGCTGCCGC
>CALWOS010000184.1 GCA_944383185.1 uncultured Oscillospiraceae bacterium | reverse complement strand
GCGGAGATGGAGAGGGTGCCCAATTCCGCCTGGAGCAGGAAAAGGCCCGGCAGGGCGATCATGCCGCAGACCACCGCCACGGCCAGATAGGTGTCCGAGCCCTTCCGTGCGTCCGGGGCCTGGGTGTGGAGCACCAGGACATAAGAGGTAAAGCTCATCAGCTCAAAGCAGACAAAGAGGGTAAAGAGGTCCCCCGCCAGAAAGACTCCCAGGGTGGCCCCCAAGGTAAGCAGCCAGAAAAGCTGGAATCGGGCCGCGGCGCCGTCATGACGGAGGTACTCCCGGGAAAAGACCGTGCTCACCCCCCAGCACATGGTGCACAGGAGGGCTATCACACCGCGGAAGCCGCCTCCCTCCAGGCTCAGCCCCAGGCCCAAAACATCTGGGGCAGACCAAAAGTTCTCTCCATTTAAGAGAATAATAGAGAAAATAATCTCAATTCCAACGATGCCCAGGGTAAAACCGTCTCCCCAGGCCGCACGCCGCCGGCGCAGAGCCCAGGCGATAGGCCCCGCCGTCACTGGCAACAACACCAAGACCGGAAGGAGATATGCGCTTGTCACGAGTCTCGCCCCCTTTCGTCTTGTCAAAGAAGGCACAGCCTTCTTTGGCAAAAAAGATAACACTCCGCTTCGCGCAGGTTTTCTCCGCTTTCGGCGGACAACGCCCACGCACGCTCCGGGAGAAGAGTTTTTTGCCCGGCGCATGCCCGTGCAAAAAACAGATGAAATCCTAGCTTGCGCCTGCGGGCGCAAACGCTGCGTGGCCTAAAGTCCTTTTCCCAGGAACTCCAGCAGCGGCCCGGTGAAAAATCCCAGAAGCACGCCGCCCCCGGCCAGGGCGCACAGCACGCCGGTCATGACCCGGGGGGCCTCCTGCCGCACTGCGGGACAGCGCCCTTCCGCATCCTTAGGAGGATAGTACGCCGGGATGGCCACACTGAGAAGATAGAGCGCGCTCAAAAAACTGGACGCCGCCAGGGCGCCGCAGCCGGCATAGCCCAGAGCGAGGCCCGAGGCCGCCCCGGCGCTGCCCAACAGGTATTTCCCCAAAAAGCCGCCCAGGGGCGGCAGGCCCATGAGCCCCACCGCTGCGGTCACATAGCAGCCGAAAGTCACCGGCATGGCCCGGGCGTAGCCCTCCAGGCCATGGACATAGCTCTTGTGGTGGGTGAAATAGATGGCGCCGGCACAGAAGAAGAGAGTAATCTTCAGCGCCGCGTGGTTGAGCATGTGGATCACGGCGGCGGAGAGGCCCGCGGGGGTCAGAAGCATGGCGCCGAACAGGATGCCGCTCAAGTTCGCCACAGTGGAGTAGGCCAGGCGGCGCTTGAGGTGGGTGCTCCGCAGGGCCATCACCGCCCCGTAGACAACGGTGAACACCACCGCGGCCAGGCAGAGCTGCTGCGCCCAGGTGCCGGAAATACGCTCCGGACCAAAGCTGTACCAGCTCATGCGCAAAATGGCAAAAACCCCGGCTTTTACCACCGCCACGGCGTGGAGCAGCGCCGTCACCGGCGTAGGGGCCACGCCCGCCGCCGGGAGCCAGCCGTGGAGGGGAAACACCGCCGCCTTGGCCCCGAAGCCGAAAAAGGCCGCGGCGAAGGCCGGCAGGAGCCAGGGTGCCAATTCCCCCAGTTCCTCCGGCAGGAAGCCTCCCAAGGCAAACTGCCCGCCGGGCGCGCAGAGACTCAGATATACCACCGCGCAGAAGCCCAGCGCCGCGCCGCCCATGGAATAGCAGATATATTTCTTCCCGGCGCTCCGGGCGGCATCGTCCATGGTGTGCATCACCAGGGGCAGGGTGGAAAGGGTCAGCCCCTCATAGAAAAGGTACATGGTCACGGGATTGGCCGCCAGGGCCACTCCCATGGTCATCCCCAGGGCCAGGAGCCAGAAGGTAAAAAAGCGGTCCTCATGGCCCTCATGGGTCATATAGGAAAAGCCATAGTCGCTGGCCGGGCGCCAGAGCAGCGCCGCCATCAGGGCAAAAATGGCGCCCAGGCCGTCCAGCTCCAGACGAAGGCTCAGACCTTCCCCAAGGGGGAGCAGCACAAGCCCGGCCCCCCGGCCCCAGACCGCCAGGACCAGAACAAGGAGGAACACGCCGCCGGACACCGCGAGCACCAGCCGCTGCCGGGCAGCGCGCCGCCAGGGCCGCCGCCAGACGAGTACGGCGGCGCCCAGCACGGGCAGTAAGATCGGCAGCAGTGTGAGCCAGGCCACGGGGCCTTCCTCCTTTCATACATTTCGGTTATCTCCCGTTTACGTCCCCGGGAGCAGGGTCCCCGCAAGATCGGAGAGAAAGCGCCCCAAAGGGCCCAGGGCCAGGGCGGGCAGAATGGTCATGACCGCGAAAAAGCACATGGGCAGCGCCGTGGCCGCCCCTTCCCGGACCGGCTGCGGGAGTTGGGGCGTCTCCCCTTTTCCCGGAAAAAAGGCATCCCGCACCAGGGGCAGGAGATAGCCCGCCGTAAGCACGGCGCTCACCAGGAGCACCGCCACCCCCGCCCAGGCCAGAGGACCCAGGCCGCTCTCCAAAGCGCCCAGGCAGAGATACCACTTGCTCACAAAGCCTCCCGCCGGGGGGATGCCGATGAGGGAGAGAGACGCCAGGGCAAAGCACCACATGGTCACAGGCAGTGCTTTTCCCGCGCCCCGGATCTCATCCGCCCGCCTCACACCGGCCAGGAGCAGCGTTCCCGCCGCGAGAAAAAGGGCGTTCTTGGCAAAGGCGTGGAAGAGCACCTGGAGCAGCGCCCCGGCGAGCCCGGCGGCGTCCAGGAGAAAAATGCCGAAGAGGACATAGGCCAGCTGGCTCACGGAGGAATAGGCCAGGCGACGCTTCAAAACCGGCTCCTTATAGGCCAGCATGGAGCCCAGGAACACCGTCGCGAGGCCCAGCCCCAGGAACACCGTCTGAACCCAGCTGCCCCGCAGGAGGTCCGGCCCGAACACATAAAACACCAGGCGCAGCACCGCCAGGACGCCGGACTTGGTGATGATCCCCGAGAGCACGGCGCTGGCCGGGCTGGGGGCCACGGGATGGGCCGTGGGCAGCCAGGGATGGAGGGGAAAAAGCCCCGCCTTGGCGGAAAAACCCAGGAGCATCAAAAAGGCCACAACGAGAGCCGTCTCCCGGGGCACCGCCCCCGGAAGTACGCCACCGGGGGTGAAGGCCGCCCCAGGGCACCAGCTCTGGAGGAAAAAGAGGCCCACGAGGCCCAGGGAC
>CALWOS010000183.1 GCA_944383185.1 uncultured Oscillospiraceae bacterium | reverse complement strand
ATGTATGAAAACGGGGACATCTACAAGGGCTACTATAAGGGGAAATACTGCAAGCCCTGCGAGGCTTTCTGGACCGAGAGCCAGCTCAAGGACGGCTGCTGCCCCGACTGCGGCCGCCCGGTGGCGGACGCCGAGGAGGAGGCATATTTCTTCCGCCTGAGCAAGTACGCTGACCGCATCCAGGATCTTCTGGAAAACACGGACTTTCTCCAGCCCAGGAGCCGGGTCCACGAGATGGTGAACAACTTCATCAAGCCCGGACTGGAAGACCTGTGCGTCAGCCGCACCAGCTTCACCTGGGGCGTGCCGGTAGACTTTGACCCGGGCCACGTGGTGTATGTGTGGGTGGATGCCCTGAGCAACTACATCACCGCCCTGGGCTATTGCAATGACCGCTACCATGACTATGCCAAGTACTGGCCCGCGGACGTGCACATTGTGGGCAAGGAGATTGTCCGCTTCCACTCCATCATCTGGTCCGCCATGCTCATGAGCCTGGGCGAGCCTTTGCCCAAGCACGTCTTTGGCCACGGCTGGCTGCTTTTGGACGGCGGCAAGATGAGCAAGTCCAAGGGCAACGTGGTGGACCCCTATATCCTGGCCGAGCAGTTTGGCGTGGACGCCCTGCGCTTCTTCCTCATGCGCACCTTCCCCTTCGGCAGCGACGGGAACTTCTCCAACGAGCTGCTGATCCAGACCATCAACACCGACCTTGCCAACGACCTGGGCAACCTGGTCTCCCGCACCACCGCCATGGTGGGCAAGTACTTCGGCCCCCACCTGCCGGAGGGCTGCGGCGCCGGCGCGGGGGACCGCCAGATAGCCGGCACCGCCGCCGCAGGGGCCGCAGCTATCGTCGCCCAGGAGGACGTCGCAGACGCTAATTTGATTGCCGCGGCTGCCGCCCTGCGGGGCAAGTATGAGCGCGCCATGGAGCAATACGCCCCCCACAAGGCCCTGGACGAGGTGTTCAAGGTCATAGACCGGGCCAACAAGTATATCGACGAAAACGCCCCCTGGGCCCTGGCCAGGGATATGGAGCAAAACGGCGTGCGCCTGGCCCATGTGCTCTATAACCTCCTGGAGGCCACCCGCGTCTGCACCATCCTGCTGACCCCCTTTATCCCCGACTCTTGTGCCAGGATCTTTGCCCAGACCGGCGTCCCCGACGCTGCCCGCACCTGGGAGAGCGCCGCGGCCTGGGGCAGCCTGCCTGAGACGGTGGCGGTGGCCAAGGGGGAGAATCTGTTCCCCCGCCTGGACCTGGACAAAGCCCTGGCTGCGCTGGAGGCCGCCGAGGCCGAGGCCCGGAAGGCCGCCCTGCCGGAACTGGAGATCGAGCCTCAGCTTGCGGAAAAGGTGGATTTCGACACCTTCTGCAAGAGCGATTTCCGGGCCGTGAAGGTCCTCGCCTGCGAGAACGTGAAAAAGTCCAATAAACTTTTGAAGTTTACCCTGGACGATGGCACCGGCACGCTCCGGCAGATCCTCTCGGGCATCGCTATGTACTATCGGCCCGAGGAACTGGTGGGCAGGACCCTCATGGCCATTGTGAACCTGCCCCCGCGGAAGATGATGGGCCTGGAGTCCAACGGCATGCTCATCTCCGCCGTGCACCAGGAGAAGGGGGAGGAAAAGCTCCACCTCCTGATTTTGGACGACGCCATCCCCGCCGGGGCCAAAATGTGCTAGTCCTATCGGAAAAGGCTCCGCCTTTCCCGATAAGGAGAATTGCACTCCGCTTCGCGCAGGATTTGTCCGCCAATGGCGTACAAATCCCACGCATGCTTCGCGAGAGGTGTTTTTTCCGAGGCACATGTCCCCGGAAAAAACGGACTCTCACTCTGTTCGCGGCTGAGGCCGCGAATTCTCCGAAGGTTTTGACAGCGTTTGCGCCCCGGATATATCCGGGGCGCGAGTTATTTACGTTTTTTTCTGCGGAGGGGGAGATATAGAAGAAGCCACACCAGGGCCAGCATGGGGAGATAGCCCAGCAGATACCCGGGTGTACCCAGAAAGGCGGCGAACCAGGCCAGGGGGGAACCGGCGGGGGCTTGAATGAGGAAAAAATAATTCACGGAGAAGGTCCGGTCAAAGAGGTATACCGCCCCCGTCACCGGCAGCAGCACTGCCAGCACGCGGGGAAGCCGCCGGGCGTCCGGGCGGATTGCCCCGGAGGCCAGACACACCGCCGGATAGGCCAGCAACAGCCAGTGAAAGGCAAAACACAAGATGGAGAGGAAGTTCAACGCCGGGAGGTATGTCCAGTCGGGAAAGAGCAGGGCCATAGCCGCCCCCGGGAGGGTGAGGGCGTAGAGCAGCTCTCCCGCCAGGCCGCCGCCCCGGAAGCTGTGCCAGGTGCACAGGAACAGGGACAGGCCGCACAGGTGCAGGGGCAGCCAGCCCACGCCGAACTCCCCGGCCAGGCACAGGGCCAGGACCCGTATGAGCTCCACGCCCGGCAGGGCCAGGCCGATCCAGCGGCGCAGCCGCCGGCCCAGGGCTGGGCTGTGCCGGACGTTTCGGATTGTCAGGAACAGGACAAGGGTCCCGCCCAAAAGCCACAGGAGGTGGCCGGGCCCATAGAGTCCCATGGCCTGCTCCGCCGGGGTCGCGCCCCGCCGGAAGGTCCAAAAGCCCGCCATGCTGTCGCCTCCTATTACAATAAATTTGGACAGGAAAGCCGGGCAGCCAGTCTGGCTTTCCCTCCATCTCGTGCCTAAGCTACAATGAGAGGAGCAACTGGCTGACCATCACCTCCTTGGGCTTCTATGTCCGCCGGA
>CALWOS010000182.1 GCA_944383185.1 uncultured Oscillospiraceae bacterium | reverse complement strand
TGGACGTTCTCCATCCAGTTGATATAGGTCTTTTGGAAGCGCTCGGGAACAAAGCGGGTCTCCCCGTCCTCCACCACCCGGATGGCCTCCTTGGCAAGCGGCGCCATCTTCACGAACCACTGGGCGGAGATGAGGGGCTCCACATCGCTGTGGCAGCGGTAGCAGGTGCCCACGTTGTGCTGATGGGGCTCGATCTTCTCCACCAGGCCCAGCTCCTCCAAATCCGCCACGATGGCCTTCCGGGCCTCATAGCGGTCCATTCCGGCGTATTTGCCGCAGTCGGCGGTCATTTTGCCGTCGTCGGTGAGGACGCGGATGACCTCCAGGTTGTGGCGCAGGCCCACTTCGAAGTCGTTGGGGTCGTGGGCGGGGGTCATCTTCACGCAGCCGGTGCCGAACTCACGGTCCACATATTCGTCCGCCACGATGGGGATTTCCCGGTTCATCAGGGGCAGGATGCAGGTCTTGCCCACCAGGTTCTGGTAGCGCGCGTCCTCCGGATGGACGGCCACGCCGGAGTCTCCCAGCATGGTCTCCGGCCGGGTGGTGGCCACCACCACATAGCCGCTGCCGTCGGCCAGGGGATAGCGGAGATGCCACAGGAATCCCGGCTTGTCCTGGTATTCCACCTCCGCGTCGGAGAGGGCCGTGGTGCAGTGGGGGCACCAGTTGATGATGCGGCTGCCCTTGTAGATGAGGCCCTTTTCATACAGGGAGACAAACACCTCCCGCACGGCCCTGGAGCAGCCCTCGTCCATGGTAAAACGGGCCCGTTCCCAATCGCAGGAGGCGCCCAGTTTCATCTGCTGCTGGACGATGCGGTCTCCAAATTTCCGCTTCCAGTCCCAGACCCGCTCCAGGAACTTTTCCCGGCCCAGGTCATAGCGGGTAATCCCCTCCTTGGTGCGCAGCTCCTCCTCCACCTTGATCTGGGTGGCGATGCCGGCATGGTCCGTCCCCGGAACCCAGAGGGCGGCGTAGCCCTGCATGCGCTTGTAGCGGATGAGGATATCCTGGAGCGTGGCGTCCCAGGCATGCCCCATGTGGAGCTGGCCCGTGACGTTGGGCGGCGGCATGACGATGGTGAAGGGCTTTTTGTCCGGGGCCCGGTGGCCTCGGAAGCACCCGGCTTCCATCCACTTCCGGTAGATTTCCCCCTCCACCTTGCTGGGGTCATAGATTTTCGGCAGTTCTTTCATTGGCTTTTCATTTCCCTCCTGCTGTCAGTAAAAAGAAAGCCGCGCCCTTAAGAGCATGTCCTTTCATGCTCCAGGACGCGGCCATATTTCCGCGCGGTACCACCTGGATTCACGGCAAAGCCGCCGTGCCCTCCTGCCCCGGTTAACGGCGGGGCGGCCGCCGGGCTTGGGCGGGAGCGTTCCCTCCCGTTTCACCCGGGACTCCGGGACGACCTTCCACACCGGTCCGGCAGCGCCCTTGCAGCCAAAACGGGGCGCCTCTCTGCAAGCCGGAGAGCGGGTGTACTCCTTCCCTTCTCAGCCTTGATGTCCCTGTGATTATACCCGCAATGGCGTACCTTTGTCAAGCCCGGTCCAGAACCCGGTAGCCCGCCGCCTGGAGGGCGGACTTGATTTTCTCCACATGCTGGAAATTCTTGGTCTCCAAGTCCAGGCGCAGATAGCAGCCCTTGACCCCGGCGGCGGAGCGCTCGTGGTGGACGGCGTAGATGTTGGCGCCCTCCTGGGCCACGATCCCCGCCACATCCCGAAGCTGGCCCGGCTGGTCGAACAGGTCCACCATCAGGCTGCAGCTCCGCCCGGAGGTCACCAGGCCCCGCTCGATGACCCGGGAGAGGATGGTCACGTCGATGTTGCCGCCGGAGAGGAGGCAGCAGGTCTTCTTCCCCTCAATGGGGAGCTTGCGGAACAGCGCCGCCGCCACGGACACCGCCCCGGCCCCCTCGGTGACCAACTTTTCCTGCTCCATCAGGGTGAGGATGGCGGTGGAAATCTCGTCATCGGTGACGGTGACGATGTCGTCTACATACTTCTGGCAATAGGCAAAGGTGTGCTCTCCCGGCTCCTTCACGGCGATGCCGTCGGCAATGGTGGAGACCTGCCGCAAAGCGCCCCGCTTACCCTGGCGGATGGCCTCCAGCATGCTGGGGGCCCCGGCGGCCTGGACGCCGTAAACCGCGACAGCGGGGTTCAGGGACTTGATGGCCGCGGCCACGCCGGAGATCAGGCCGCCTCCACCGATGGGGACGATCACCGCCTCCACGTCCGGGAGCTGGTCCATGATCTCCAGGCCGATGGTCCCCTGGCCGGCGATGACGTCGTCATCGTCAAAGGGGTGGAGGAACGTGTAGCCCTTCTCGTCCCGGAGACGGAGGGCCTCTTCATAGGCGTCATCGTAGACGCCCTCCACCAGCCTCACCTCCGCGCCGTAGGCCTTTGTGGCCTCCACCTTGGAAATGGGGGCCGAGGCCGGCAGGCAGATGATGGAGCGGATGCCGTTTTTGGAAGCGCCCAGGGCCACGCCCTGGGCGTGGTTCCCGGCAGAGCAGGCGATGACGCCCCGCTCCTTCTCCTCCGGGGACAGCTGGGAGATCTTGTAGTAAGCTCCCCGGAGCTTGAAGGAACCGGTGGTCTGGAGGTTCTCGCTCTTCAGGAAAATGCTGCTGTCCGGCCGGAGCTTGGGCGCCGGGATCATGTCCGTCCGCCGCGCCACACCCCGGAGCACATAGGCCGCATGGTAGATCTTATCTAAAGTTAACATAATATATCCCCCCACATACCGCTTTACAACGCCGCTTTTTCTTTGTCCCGCCGGTCCAGCGCCTCGCAGGCGGAGAGGGCGGCAACGTTCCCCTCCCCCACGGCCTTGCCGATCTGGTAGGGCTTGCCCGTACAGTCGCCGCAGGCCCATACGCCGGCGACGGAAGCCGCCATGGTCTGCCGCTCCGTCACCATGTGCCCCTCCCCGTCCAGGGCGAGATCCGGCAGCAAATTGGCTGCGGAAACGGCGCTGCGGAAAATGAACACCCCGTCCACAGCATAGCGTGCGCCGTCCACGGCGAGGGCATCCACCTTGTCCCCGCCCTCGATTCGGTAGGGCCGGCGTTTGTCAAAATACTGGACACGGCAGCCGATGGAGCGAAGAAATTCCGCCTCCTCCTCCGCGGCCTTGCACAAGCCGATGACCGCCACGTCCTTGTCCCGGTAGAGCATGCCGTCGCAGGTGGCGCAGTAGCTCACGCCACGGCCCAGAAGCTCCGCCTCCCCGGGGTAGAGCTTTCCCTGGGACATGCCCACGGCCAGGATCAGGGCACGGCTCTCATAAAAATCGCTGCCAACAGCCACGCCGAAGCTCTCCCCCGCGGCATAGGCACTGGTAGCCCGGCCGGTAACCCAGCCCGCCCCAGCGTCCAGGCACTGGCGGTGAAAGCACTCCAGGATCTCCCGTCCGGAGGACTTGGGCAGGCCAGGATAGTTGGATACCTCCGCCGCTTTCCACAGAGGGATGTCCTCCAAAAGTCCGGAGACCACCGTGACGCGCCGGCCCCGGTTCCGGGCCGTGAGCGCCGCAGATGCCCCGGCCGGGCCGCCGCCGATGATGAGGATATCTTCCATGTCTCTGCTCCCTTCCGCCGTGTCTGTTTTCTACATACTCTGGTTATTATACGCTGAAAATCCGCCATTGTAAATACGGGAAACTTCGTGTATAATATGGTACGCTGTATTTCCCCACAGCTCCGGGGAAATATCCGCCAGAGAAACAAGAGAGGATCGATCACCATGGACGAGGTTTCCAAGAATTTTATCCACGCCTTTGTGGAGGAAGATATTGCCCCCGGCGGACGTTACGCGGGCATGACCGTGCACACCCGTTTCCCCCCGGAGCCCAACGGCTACCTGCACATCGGCCACTGCAAGGCACTGTGCATCGACTTCGGCACGGCGGAAAAGTACGGCGGGCTGTGCAACCTCCGCATGGATGACACCAACCCCGCCAAAGAGGACGAGGAGTACGTGGAGGCCATCCAGGAGGACATCCACTGGCTTGGCTTTGACTGGGGTGACCGCTTTTTCTACGCCTCCGACTATTTTGAAAAGATGTATGCGTGCGCCGTGGGGCTGATCCGCAAGGGCCTGGCCTATGTGTGTGAGCTCACCCCGGAGGAGTTCAAGGCCAGCCGGGGCGATGTGGGCACCCCTGCCATTTCCCCCTGGCGGGAACGGCCCATAGAGGAGAGCCTGGACCTCTTTGCCCGGATGCGCGCCGGGGAGTTCCCCAACGGGGCGTACACCCTCCGGGCGAAGATCGATCTCGCCAGCGGCAACTTCAACATGCGCGACCCTGTCCTCTACCGGATCAATCACGCCCATCACCACCGCCAGGGGGACAAGTGGTGCATCTATCCCATGTACGACTTCGCCCACCCCATTGAGGACGCCCTGGAGGGCATTACCCACAGCCTCTGCTCCCTGGAGTTTGAGGACCACCGCCCCCTTTACGACTGGGTCATCGCCAACTGCGACCTGCCCTCCCGGCCCCGGCAGATCGAGTTTGCCCGCCTGGGGATCAGCTATACCGTGATGAGCAAGCGCAAGCTCCGCCAGCTGGTGGAGGAGGGCCGGGTCTCCGGCTGGGACGACCCCCGGATGCCCACCCTGTGCGGCCTGCGCCGCCGGGGCTATACCCCCGCCGCCATCCGCAATTTCACCGAGCGCATCGGCGTGAACAAAATGGCCAGCACCGTGGAGTACAGCTTTTTGGAGCACTGCCTCCGGGAGGATCTGAACGCCCATGCCCAGCGGGCCATGGTGGTGCTGCGGCCGTTGAAGCTCACCCTCACCAATTATCCCGCAGGCAAGAGAGAGTCCTTCCCTGTGGAAAACAACCCCAACGACCCGGAATCCGGCACCCGGGAGGTGCCCTTCTCCCGGACGCTGTACATCGAGGCGGACGACTTCCTGGAGACCCCGGTGCCCAAGTTCAAGCGCCTCTACCCCGGCGGGCCGGAGTGCCGCCTGAAGGGCGCCTACCTGATCCGCTGCACCGGCTGCGTCAAGGACGAGAGCGGCCAGGTGGTGGAGGTCCTGGCGGAATATGACCCTGAGAGCGGCGGCGGCAACCCCGCCGACGGCCGGAAGGTGAAGGGCGCCACCATCCATTGGGTGGACGCGGCGGAAAGCGCGGACGTGGAAGTGCGCCTTTACGACAATCTCTTCTCCCAACCCGACCCGGACGGCTGGGAGGGCGGCTTTTTGGAGTGCCTGAACCCCCATTCCCTGGAGGTGCTCACCGGCTGCAAGGCCGAGCCCATGCTCGCCGCGGCCCAGGCCCCGGCCCAGTTCCAGTTCCTGCGCCAGGGCTACTTCTGCGTGGACAGCCGGGACAGCACCCCGGAGCACCCGGTATTCAACCGCTCCGTGGCGCTGAAGGACAGCTTCAAGAAATAGAGATGCCGCCAAAAGCGCAGCCACGCCCGGCCGCACGGTTCCTGAAACCGCGCTTAACTGCCGGAACGCCAGGATGGGCGATCCCAGCCGCGCACAATACGGCACAGCCCAGAGGCGGGGGAATTCCATTCCTCCGCCTCTGGGCTTCTAGTATTCTCTAGTATTATTGGATCGAACTCCAGTATGGGCGGGCAGCGGATATTTCATGGGCGCGGTCCATAGCATCCTTCGGCTTTCTGGTTACAGGGACATTCCCTGGCCCGGTCACAGTGCGGCCAGCGCTCTCCATCCCCCTTCACGAACACTTTGGCAGGGCGGAAATCCTCTGTTTTCCGAGGCTTCTGCTCCAAACCATGTCCCGCCCATTTCGATGCCCGCCGGGCTTACTCTTTCATCAGGTCCGCGCCGCTGTGCCACGCCTGCCCCACCTTTTCCCCGATGGCGTAGTATCCGTGCCGCATCTGGTCGAAGGCGAAGGCACGGAGCTTACCGGGGTCAATCTTTCCTGCATCATCCAGAACTTTTTCATCCGCCATCACATTGATAATCTTGCCCAGCACCCGCAGGCCATAGGGCTGGGACTGCATCTCCGCGACCTCGCACTCCAGCGTAAGGGGATACTCCGTGATCACCGGCGCGTCCACGCGCTCGCTTTTCACCGCGTGGAGACCGGTGCGCGCGAATTTGTCCGCCATTTTGTTGGAACTGGCGATTCCGAAAAAGTCCGATTCCCGCAGCGTGTCCGTCCCGGGAACCGCGAGGGTAAAGGCCTTCCGGGCCTCCAGATTCGCCACGGTCTTGTGCTCCGCCTCCAGGTTCAGCGCAACCATATCCTCAGCACAGATCCCGCCCCAGGCCATCATCATCACGTCCACGGTATCGTCCTCGTTATAGGTGCCGATCATATAAGTCGGCATGGGGAACAAATAGGGCTGCACGCCAAAATTCTTTGCCATAGGTATGACTCCTTTCCATATCAGGCGCATTGACTTGCTTCGCATTCGTGATTATAATTATAGCAAGAATAGAAATCAAATCAAGTACGCACATAAAAGTGTGATACTAACATCAAGATCATATACTTACCTTTAGGAGAGTGCAATGAGCATCGAGTGCATCCGGGACGCGAATTTGGAAGACACCGGCTTCAACTACACCATGTCTTTGATTCAGGGGAAATACAAGATGTTTATCCTGTATGCCCTGATGGGGTTTCAGGTGGTGCGGTTCAACGAATTGAAAAAGTATATCAAAACCATTTCCTACAAAACCCTGAGCGCCACGCTGAAGGAACTGGAGGCGGACGGGCTCGTCCACCGGGAGGAATATCCGCAGATTCCCCCGAAAGTGGAATACAGCCTGACGGAGCGCGGGAAATCCCTGATTCCGATTTTGGACAGCATGTGCGAATGGGGAGAGAAAAACCGTGTCCCGCCATCGGACCCGGCAGCGGAGCTTTGCGCAAAACAGGGATGAACCTTTAGCGGTTCATCCCTGTTTCGCGGTATAGGCCTATCGGTTCAGCACCCAGACACCCCAATTCAGGTAACCAGCAAAGGCCACCCACAGGAGATAGGGCACCTGCAGCCACGCGGCCAGGCGGTCCACTCTGCGGAAAACGAGGATCATCCATAGGATCAGCGCCCACAGCGCCGCCAGCCAGAGGAGGGCAAAGCCGAACCACTGGAAGTTGAAGAAAACAATACTCCAAAAGAAGTTCAAGGCCAGCTGTACGGCAAAAAGCGCGAGGCCCCGGGTCATTGCGGGGGAGGGCGGCGCCAGATAGACCCGCACGG